>CAYPUK010000001.1:0-14110 GCA_964414035.1 uncultured Thermoplasmatales archaeon
AGTTTTTCAGCGATTCGGCAAAAACCACTGCCCATTCAAAATGATATTTTTGATGTTTCATCTTATGATCTAATTTTTGTTGGATGTCCTATATGGGTAGGTAAACCAGCACCGTTGATTAAAACCATGATTCAGAAAACAACTGGTTTTGACAACACCAAAGCAAGTGTTTTCATTACGTGTGGTGGTGGAGAGAAACCTGAGTCAAAAGCAATAGAATTAATTAAATCATATTTACAAGAAAAACAAGCAATGGTACTTGATGAAACATTAATAGTTCATATGGATAGAAAAGGAAAAATAAGAAAAGAAATCCCGTCTGTTGAAGACTTTGTCACTACTATATTAGAATCACTGTAATTTAGATTTCTTCTTTGTTTTTTATTTTTTTGCCTTGTGATCCTTAAACAATTCATACGCTTCTTTTGGATCATATTTTTTATGAACAACAGCATTAACCGCTTGCATCATACCAACAGGATCAGTACTTTGAAAGATATTTCGGCCCATATCCACGCCACTTGCTCCAGATTGTAATGCATCATATGCCATTTGTAACGCATCTTGCTCAGGTTGTTTTTTTCCTCCAGCAATAACAATTGGTACTGGACAAGTATCAACCACATGTTCAAAATTATCACAATAATACGTTTTCACGATATGAGCTCCAAGTTCAGCTGCCATTCGACTCGCTAAACTCAAATATTTCGCATCTTTTCCAAGCCCTCTTCCAACTGCAGTAACAGCTAGAACCGGTATTCCATATCGTTCGCATTTATCGATATATTCAGTCATTCCAAGAAGCGTGTCTCGTTCAAAGGATTGTCCAACAAGAATCGAAAAAGCAACTCCAGAAACATTTAACCGAATTGCATCCTCAATATCTACCACAGTTCCTTCATGCAGTAAATGATCCTTGTTTAAGATGCTCGTTCCACCAGATACACGAAGAACAATTGGTATGTTTGTTTGCGGATCTATATAATTTCGTAGTGCTCCACGCGTAAGCATTAATGTATCAGCATAACGTAACAATGGTTTGACGGTTTTTTCGATGTTTTCAAGTCCTGTTGTCGGCCCCATAAAATAACCATGGTCAACAGCTAGCATTACGGTGCGACCATCTTTTGGCCGAATGATTTTTGATAACCGGTTTTTCATTCCCCAGTCCATAAGATATCAAGCCTCCAAAGAACAGATATAAAACAAGATTATTTAAATAATTGCAATTTAAAAGGAGGGGAGAAGCAAACCTTTTATGATACCTATGGATACACGTGATGTAGATGTGTGCGGGAGGCATATATGATGTCTGTAGTAGAAAATTTGAAACCTAAATTATTATGGAAACAATTTGATGAAATCAGAAAGATTCCAAGATGCAGCAAACATGAAGAAAAAATCCGAGAATACATTGTTAACTTTGCTAAAGATCATGATTTAGAATACAAAGTTGATGATGCTGGAAACGTGGTCATTAAAAAACCAGCTGATAAAGGAATGGAAGACAAACCAATTGTTGTGTTACAAAGTCATATGGATATGGTTTGTGAAAAGAACAGTGATAAAGATTTTGATTTTTCAACTGATGCTATTGAACTTGAAAAAAATGATGATATTCTTACTGCTAAAGGAACAACACTTGGTGCTGATGACGGAATAGGTGTTGCTACTGCTCTAGCAATCTTAGAAGATGAATCGTTAACGATTGGCCCGATTGAAGCATTGTTCACAGTTGATGAAGAAACCGGTCTTACTGGAGCATTTGCATTATCTAGTGATATGCTTGAAGGTAAAACATTACTTAATCTTGATAGTGAAGATTGGGGTGTCATCACCGTTGGGTGTGCTGGTGGTGGAAACTCCGAAATCTCCCTTCCAGTTTCCATGGAAAAAGCAGATGATTCCATTACTTGGATGAAAGCAAATGTGAGTGGTCTTCGTGGTGGGCATTCTGGTGTGGATGTTCATGAACAACGTGGTAATGCAGTGAAACTTCTTGCTCGTATTCTTTGGAAAGCTGATAATACTACAAGTGGACTAATGATTGCTGATATTACTGGTGGGGATAAACATAATGCGATTCCTCGTGAAGCCCATGCCATTATTGGTGTAAAAGATAAAGCAGCAGTTGAAAAAGTAATGAATGAAGAAGCTGATTTCATTGCAAAAGAATACAAACCAATCGATCCGAAATTTGATTTTTCTTTAGATGACACTGAGAAACCATCGCAAATGTTATCAACTGATTCAAAGAACAGAGTGTTAAACATTCTTCAAAGTCTGCCACATGGCGTTGAAAAAATGAGTTATGATATTGAAGGACTGGTGGAAACATCAACTAACTTAGCAAAAGTAACTCTTGAAGAAAAACAAGCAAATATTCTTTTGAGTTCTCGAAGTTCGATCATGTCTGCATTAGAAGACCTCCGTAATCATATTCATGCAATCGTTCTTCTTGCAGGTGGATCCGTTGAAGAAGAAGAACCATATCCAGGTTGGAAACCAGATTTAGATTCAAATGTATTACAACTTGGCAAAGATTTGTATAAAAAGAAATATGGAGAAGAACCAGTCGTTGAAGCAATTCATGCTGGACTTGAATGTGGTATTATCGGTGAAAAGTTTGGTGGCATGGATATGATCTCAATTGGTCCCACCATTAAATATCCGCATTCACCAGAAGAACAAGTAAC
This sequence comes from uncultured Thermoplasmatales archaeon, assembly GCA_964414035.1. Taxonomy (GTDB): domain Archaea; phylum Thermoplasmatota; class E2; order DHVEG-1; family DHVEG-1; genus EX4572-165. The sequence continues at coordinate 2,697 of CAYPUK010000001.1, forward strand.
CATTAGTACTGTTGATAAATTCTATGATTTCGTAGTAAACATCTTAGAAGAAATCGAGTGAAAACAATCTCATTTCTTCCCAATTTTTTTATTTTTTTTAGATTCAAAGGACGTCATTCTTTTTTTGTTTGGCAAATTCCAAACAAGTTCGGTTACTACTTAATACAAAAACAAGAATACCCCGTTTGAAGAAAGAAAAAATCAACTCCCTCTAAACTACACAAGAACCTAAAAAAAAGTTGAAGTCTTATGAATCAAAACGAAAAAACAGGTATTCAAAAACACTGGTTGAAGCTAGTAGTCATATTCACCATTATTGGAATTGTTCTGGTATCATCACTTTTTTTTGTAAACATTGGAATGAGTGATACAAAATGGAATACACAAAGTAACATTGAAGGATTCAAAATTAACAATTCCACAGGAGCATTACAAGATACACTTTATATCTATATTGATAACACCAGTTTATATGCTGAACAATTACGAGTAATACTTTTGGAAGAATTAGCATCAGATCAAATAGAAACAAAAGCGATGATGGTGTTTAACCAAACAAATAACACAAAGGATGCTTCTTTTTTAGGAATTCATGTCACTGAAAAATCAAATCAATATTATCCTTGGTCATCAACATGTGATCACACTATTTTCTATTATTTTTCAGATATAGGAAATACTAACTACTACATGGGATTTAGAAACGCTGAATCAATGTATGATAACCCTCCAGTCATTTTCAACTCAACAGATGGTAAACAAGTACTCAACATTGGTGATATCTCAATTCAAGGTTCATTTTCTGGATTTTTTTCAAAACCATACATGAATAATCAAATCGTTGATCAAATCGCTACTGAGATCCTTAAACAAGTTAACCAATAAAAAAATAGGGAAAAAAGAAGGATGGATACTTATTGATATCCACCGATTTGTAGACTTGGATCTCCAAGAAGAACCCATTGTTGGACTGCTTGTGCATCAATGGAATCCCAGCCAAGATCCGGAAGCCACCAGCTTTCTTCAAGGGTGAAATCCTTAAAGGTGTTCACATAACTGGTTTGAGTCTGAGCATACACTTGACCAAGGGTTTCATACCCTTTTTCTCCATAGTTTTCACCATATTGTTTGAAGAACTCGGAACTAATCCATCCGTCACCAGCACCAACAGTACAAAATTCTCCTTCCCAGCCCCAGCCAAGACCAGTGTTACCCATGGTAGCAATTGATCCTGTGTCTGGAAGTTGAACAAGATACCAACTCCATGTTTGTGGAACTGCAGAAAAATACGTCCACATATACGAGTTTTTACCGAAGAGTAACAGATTCCAATAATGCATCATAGAAGGAATTAAGGATACATTGAATTGACTGTTATGACAACCTCCAACAACCGTAATCGGGAATTTATCAGTGTTGGATAATTCCTTCATCGGCCAAATAGGAGTTTCAGTAACAAATGGTGGGAATGATTGAAGATTAGAGACAACCAGACCATGAACGGATGCAGGACCTCTATTACCTGGAATTCCTGGTGTTTGATCTCCCCAGTATCCTGGGCTTCCATGACCTGAGAAAAACGCAAATCCACTCCCTTCATCAAATGCTTCTTTTACATCTTCAGGACCTTTGAATTTTCCATTCGAAGTCCAAATGATTTCTTTTTCAAAATCTTCGGGCATATAATGCAATGCCCCACCTCGACCATGTTCAACTTCTTCACCCGTGACCCATTCTCCTTCGTAATAGGTAAGCATATCATTTCGCCATTCAGAAAATACTTCTTCTCCTTGATCATCTTCAATCCAAACACGAATATCAGTTAAATTTCCGTATGGTTTTGGATCATACGTTTTTCCACGGATAGTTAATACTTCACTTACATAAGAGACATTTGCCCACCAAAACAAGGTGTTACAATATGCTTCACCTTCACTTGGTGTATAGGTAACATCAGTGTTTCCAAGAACGTTTCCTTCAGAAACAGAAACAATTTCAGCGATTGGTGGTGCAGGATATGCATCTTCACCTTGAAGAACTGGGTTTAAATGGTCATCATGATTGAACGTAACCGTTGATTCCATGGTCTTATCAACTGTAATAGATATTTTATCGACTGGACCGCTTTCTCCTTCATCATTAAAACTTTGGGCACAAATCGTATATTCTCCATCGGCAACCTCTGAAGTATCCCACTTAATATTCAAATCGAATTGGTCAAGGAAGCCATCACCAGAATACACCTTTACTCGTTCGAACCAATCAGATCCGTAGGTTGTGGTTTCATAAGTAATAATTTTGTTTACCACATCAGTTACTTCTTGTGCATCTGAACACGCCAGTCTTCCAACGGCAACATCTGGAGTATAATCTATGACATCCTCTGGTGATTCTGCCGCTTGGCCTGTGTTTTCATTGAGATACCATTCTGATAAGATGCCATCTCCATCTGAATCCCAGGTTTCAAATTCTCCTCCTTCCTTATACACATCTGCATAGTAAAGATCGCTAATAAATCCAGGATCGCCTCCTGTTTTGACATTAGAGTATCGTACCGGGACGTACCATCCTGAAGAACCAATATTTGCATCATCTCTTGGTTTAGCGTAAATAGTTGATGTTAATCCTCCTACTAAAAGAACGTATTTAATATTGTATTCTTCAAGAGCATATTTTATGTAGTATTTGATTTGTTCAGCTTCATCGAATCCAGAATATTCATCATAAATTTCTTCAACTGTTTTAAGCGTTGTTTCAACCCCATAACTGTTCTTATGTTCAATGAATGGTTGTAATGCATCTGAAAATTCATTTGGAGCAATAATGATCATATCATAAGCAGTAGTTTCCGGGAATGGACTGGTTTCCGGTGGAGTATATGAGATGCTAACATCAGCTTGAGTGGTAATAGTTAATTTATTTTCAATTGGCGTATATTGAACCGGATAAAAATGAACCGTAACAAAGGTAACATGTTCAAAATCTTCGTTGATGCCCACGCCAACATTTACTTTATAATTCTCTGATGGATATGGATTAGAACTCTGATAAACCATTTGATCTTTCTGAGCAGATATACCTATCTCATCAATATCAACAGAGGATAATGGAAGTGGAGCAGGTGATGGTTGAATCTGTTTTTGTACGTATTGCGTAGTAGTTTCTATTGTTGAAGTCGTAACTTCAATATTTGTTGCACCAAATGGTAATTCAAATGTTTTAACTGTTTTAGGAAGAATTGGTTTTCCAGGGTTAAGTAAATAATCAGTTGTTTCAGCAAATGAGACCTGAACATAGTTTTGTTCTTTTTCTTCAACGATTAATTGACTTTGATTAAGAGTTAATGTCTTGTTTAAAAGTTTAGAATTGGTGGATTGTATCGGTTGGATTGCAGCTGCGCCTAAGCCCCCTAGGACAAAACAAAAAACAATTAACAAGGATAATAGTTTCTTCATTGTTTATTCCCCTTATATTAATATTTTAATCTTATTTATATTATTTAAAATAATTGGTAAATAATTGAAATATTCGAAAAAAAAACGAAATATCCAGGAATTACAACCGTTCAGTCTAACCAATGGAGATAATTGGAAAAGGTTTTTGAATCAAAAAAATATCTCAAACTATAATCTGTAAAAATATGTGTTGCGGATATGATCTAGTGGTTATGATAGTGGCTTCCCAAGCCACTTACTCGGGTTCAAATCCCGGTATCCGCATTCGTCACATCTCAGGTAATCGGTAAGACGTATTTCTAAAAATGCACTCATGTTAATTCCCTGTTCTTTTGCTTGATGGATTATTTCTTCATCAACTGATAATGTTAGTTTTTTCTTTACCATAAGTAAATATAGGTTTTTCAAGTATATAGTGTTACTGTTTAGCATGATTATAGTATAAAATTTTGGGATATATTAATTCAAGTTAATCCAGATAATGCGATAAAGATTAATATATCATAAAAACTATCTGCGGAAAAGTGAAGGAGACTGAGTAAAATGGGAGCTTTAAAGGTAATATCAAGAGACCTTGGTTCTGTATTCATTATTGTTAGCATTATCAATACTTTTGCCACTCTAATCCCAATTTACTTTGCAGAATATTATGCCATAATCCCAATTTTACTTTCTTCAGGTGTTCTAGCTGTCGTCGGTCTATTCCTTAAATTTGTAACTGGTCGAACGGATGCAGACCCAAAGTTACGTCAAGCAATAGCCGTGGCAGCACTCAGCTGGATTTTTATTCCATTGTTTACCGTAATTCCATTCATGATGATTAGTAGATTGGATTTTCTTAGCAGTTATTTTGAGGCTATGTCAGGATGGACAACTACAGGTTTATCCATGCTGGGGGGGGGGAGAACAATATCTTTCCCATACAATCCAGTTTTATAGATCGTTTACACAGTGGCTTGGTGGCATAGGTGTCGTTGTTTTAACAATAACAATTCTTCCGAGAAAAGGAACTGGTTCTTTTACCTTATTTCGTTCCGAAACAAGAGAAGATAAGATACATCCTAACGTTATTGAAACCATAAAATCAATGTGGTGGATCTACGGTGCTTTTACTGTAATTGGTATCGTTTTATTATCATTGTTTGGTATGCCTATTTGGGAATCAGTAAATCATGCTATGTGCGCTATTTCAACAGGCGGATTCGCGGTTCAAAGTAAAAGTATTGGTGCATATGGGAATATTTACCTTGAAATCATTATTACGCTGATTACCATTTTTGGTGCTACCGCATTTATTGCAAATTACAATTTATTCAAAGGTCGTTTCCGAAAATTCTTTTCTGATGTTCAACTTCGGACGCTAATTATCCTTCTAATAGTTGGAATATTTGTATTAACACTTTCTAACTTATCATTCTATGAAGGAAACATTTTAGAATCCTTAAGACAGTCTTTCTTTCAGTTTTCTTCCAGTCAAACAACAACAGGATATTCAACTGTTGGTCTTTCAAATTGGCCTACTACCTCCAAACTTATCATGAGCCTTGCAATGATAATAGGAGGTGCAGCAGGGGCAACTTGCGGAGGCATTAAACTCATTAGATTTCACCTTTTAATAAAAGAGGTAAAATGGAATGCAATAAAAACAATCTCTACTCCACGACGTATACTTCCTTATAGCATTGGTGAGAAAAAGATTACTGAAAAAGAAAAAAGAAATGTTGTAAACGAAGCAGCAATAATCTCATTTCTATGGTTAATCTTTCTTGCTGTTACCGTTTTTATATTCACACTCATAACATCTTACAGCCTCCAAGACATCATTTTTGAGGTCTGTAGTGCTCAAGGAAATGTTGGATCATCCGTAGGCATTACAAATGTTTCTATGGAACCATTAGCAAAAATCATGTTCATAATTAACATGTATATTGGCAGATTGGAAATAATTCCGGTAATCATGATGATATCATCCATTTTACGACGGTAAAAAATTAACAGAGTTTTTATTTTATTATACATATCATCAATATTAATTAGAAATGAAGAAAAGCGAATCATGAAAACCGGCTACGTTAAACTACCTATTTAGACCGTCTGAATTACTAAAACCGACCCTTAGAAACGCCTTCAGATAAACGTCGAGGTAGGCGTTAATAGTTTTACTTTAGCCCCTTTTGAACCCGTTCAGAAACCGTCTGAATTAGTCATCTCTAACCATACGATATTTTTATCGACCGTAAGGAATAAATACCCCTAAACCTATACGTTTTAGTAATAAACGTTAGGATATTTCTCAGTCAGATTTGATATAATGAGCGTGAGCTATCATCAAAACGAGGATTCCCTTAACGTTTGAATTGAAAGGTAAAGGTGAACCTATGAAAAGTCCGATACTCGGGAAAGGAGTACAAGTACTAATTCCCTAAATATTTCTACGAGCAAGATAATTTTTATAAGCCTTTTTCAAAATCGGACGATTCCCTTCGATTAAAATCCTTTTCCCAAGCCACTTATTCGGGTTCAAATCCCGGTATCCGCATGAATCTTTTTTTAGAAAAAGGAAAGAATGATTTGTTTAAGATAGGGATGCTGATCAAACAATCCTGTTAACCATGGATAAGCGTGTGTTTTTGGCATTTGTACTTCTAAGGTAGCCCATTCACTTTCTCCTTGATGTTCATCTCTTGCTTTTGCTCTAATAACATAATTGTTTTTTTCATCCCATGTATGAGATATGAGTAGAGATTCACCAGATTGAAGAGTTCTGGTCCACCCATCAGTAGATCCATCACCCCATTCAATGAAATAGGATATTTCAGATTCTTGATTATCCGTTGATACAAGTTCATATTCATAACTAGTGCCTGCTTCTCCTTGGCTTGGTCCGTCTATTATCGGTTTACTAGGAGGTGTGTTAGCAATTACCGTTATTTTTTCTGAAAAAGCGGTTTGGCTTCCAACTAAATCTTCAGCTAAAACGGATACTTCAAATGAACCAGTGGAAACAAATCCGTATTCAATGCTAACTTGAGTTGATGCTGGACCGTAATCAGTCCATTTATCCACATAGTCATCACCATTGAAATCCCAACCATACCTTATTGGGTCATCATCTGGATCAGTTGTTTGTGTTGTAAATTCATATGGTACGCCAATAGTACAAACACTTGGTCCCTCTGGAGTATCTGGAATGCTTGGTTTATTATTTCCTGATTTCGCGGGGAGTCCCTGAGTATTCCAATCAGTGATTCCACCAAGCATGTTGTATACTGTTCCATTAAATCCTCTACTTGTGATGATGTTTGCTGATGTTGCGCTTCGTCCACCAGATTTACAATACACGATGATATCGTTTCCATCATAAAGATCTAAAAATTCTTGGTAACTCTCTTCATCTACGATATCATTTTTTTCAAAATGTCTTGGAAATTCCGGGAATGGTGTATCTATTCGACTTGAGACCCATTCAGAATCAGTGCGAACATCTATCGGCAGTTGTATTCCATTAGAGGTATCGGAGAGTAGATCCCATGCTTCACTCACTGTTATATCGATATATTCATCTTGTGTATTTAGTATGGTTCGATCTGGTGTAAAGAGTATAACATTGCTGGACAAACCTATTGGCAGAATAAGGATGATTGTGAAAAGCAGGATTAGCAAATACTGATAATATCTTTTAATTTTCATTTTTTTACCTCCGTTCATTTTAATAAACACGTGTTAAATTCAATATTATTATATATTTTCATACTAATAAAACTTTAGTCTTTTTTTCATAAAAACTGAATCATTCAATTCAAAAAGTGAATCACAAACTCTTTTAACAAAAAAATAATCACCACTATCCATGAGCCAAACTTCATTATTACTGATAAGTAATTCAACATTACACGGCAGTGGATATCTTGATCATTGTGCTGATGAAATACAATCATTTCTGAAAAATGATTCAACTGTTTTATTCATTCCGTATGCTCGACCAGGAGGCATCAGCCATGATGAATACACGGATACTGCAAAGAATCGTTTTGAAAAAATGGGAAAAACACTTCATGGCATTCATGAATTTAAAGATAAGAAAAAAGCAATTGCAGACCATGATGCAGTATTCATTGGTGGAGGAAATACCTTTGTGCTACTTACTATGCTTTACAAAAACGATTTAATTGAATCATTAAAAAACGCGGTAAAAGAAGGAATGAAATATATTGGAACCAGTGCCGGATCAAACGTTGCCTGTCAAAGTATCCAAACCACTAATGATATGCCAATTATGTATCCACCATCATTCAAAGCACTTGGACTTGTTCCATTCAACATTAATCCACACTATATCGATTCAGACCCTAATTCAAAACATATGGGTGAAACCCGAGAGAAACGCATTCAAGAATTCTTCGTATTCAATGACACTCCTGTAATTGGTCTTAGGGAAGGAGCGATGATCCATTGCAAAAATGATTCATATACGATTAAAGGAAAATATGGTGCCAGAGTATTTTCTAAAAACAAAGAACCGATTGAACTGAAAACTGAAGATAACATCGAGTTATAAGATTGATTGATGAATCCTCGGGCCGGCGTTATAAAGGAAACGACCGGTTAAGTATCGTATCTCATCCAAATTTTGTTAAAAATAAACCTAGTTAAAACAAGGTTTGTTGTTTTTTCATTTCTTTTATAGGTTCAAATTTTTTTAGCATTGAATCAATTCGTTTCTCGCTGAATTGGTATTCCTCTGACAGAAAGTGAATTAGCCTTTTTTCATCTGGTTGAGACCAAGACAACTCATAATCATCAGTTGTTTTTGGATTTAAAAACAAAGATCTGATTTTTTTGATTTTTTCAAAAGTTGGTGCTTCATCACTTCCAATCGTTGAAATCACGTTTTCAATGTTCCCATTTTTTTTAATCAGTTTCAAACTTTTTTTCGGACCAATTCCTTTTATTCCTTGGTTGAAATCAGTTCCCATCAAGATTGCCATATCCACAAGTTGTTTCTGTGAAATACCTAGTTTATCCAGTGTTTGATTCAAATAAATTCGTTCCGGGTGAACCTTCACATATGCTTTTTTTCCAGGAAGTTTTCGTTTTGAAGCACTCGTAAGATTCCGAATCAGTATAGGTGACCCAATCAGTAAACAATCGAAATCTTGTGATCCTACTCCATATGCATCTCCTTTTCTAACCATGTAACTTGCTTGAGCTTCTCCTTCCTCTGGCGCTTGAACATACGGAATCCCCAGGATTTCAAGAAGTGTTTTACTTTGTGCTACGATCTCATCAGTTACCCTGCTGGTCTGTTGAGCTTTAACCCGTGCTTTTGCAGTATCTCCTTTTTCAAGAGCCTCTTTCCAATCCTTTTCCGCTTGCAAACGTCTTCTATTTCGTTCATCAATGGTTTCCTGTTTTAACTCATGAGGTTTTCCATCAAAAACATACACTGGTTTAATCTTATTTTGAACAAGATTAGCCGTTCTATAAAATAAGCCAGAAAGATGAGAGGTGATCTTTCCATCAGCATTCTTTAACGCGGTTCCATCCCTTTGTCTAATCGTTGCCAGGAATTGATGAAGAACATTGTATGCATCAATAACAATGATGCGGTCATGAAGATCTTTAAATGAAATTTGTTCTGATGGAAATAAGGATCCTAATTTTACACCCATGCCTACCAAAAGATAGTATCATGTCTTATTTAAAAAATGGTTTGGTACGAAGAGGTGAGAACGATAAATTTAAAGGAGAAGCATGTATTCGGATGATTTGATGAAACGAGATCTTATTTCAATGTTAGATGTAAAAGACGATTTACTTGATATTATCAATCTTGGAATTGATTTAAAAAAGAAATCAAAAAGCGGAAAGGATACATCACTTCTTTCAGGAAAAACATTAGGGATGATCTTTGAGAAGTCAAGTACGCGTACTCGGGTTTCTTTTGAAGTTGGTATGGAAAAACTTGGTGGTCATGCATTGTTTCTTTCTAAAAATGATATCCAACTGGGCCGGGGTGAAACTATTGAGGACACCGCTCTTGTGCTTTCTCGCTATGTTGATTTGATCATGTATCGAGCGATGAGCAATAAGGCAATGAAAGAACTTGCAAAGAATGCAACTATCCCTGTCATTAGTGGACTTGATGACATTGAACATCCTTGCCAAGTAGTAACTGATCTTATGACCATTAAAGAACACAAAGAAGATCTTAACGGACTTAATTTTGTGTATCTTGGTGATGGAAAAAACAACATGGCAAACTCATATCTTCTTGGATGTGCGATTGCAGGAATGAATGTTAAAATCGCATCACCAAAGAAGTATTGGCCAGATGAGTTTTTTGTTAATGAAGCAAAAAAATTCGGCGTGAATGTTGAAGTTACTGATGAAATTGAAGATGCAACAATTGATGCAGATGTTATTGCAACTGACACTTGGGTTTCCATGGGTGATGAACAACAAAAACAACAACGCATCAAAGATTTCAAAGGATATACAGTAAACAGAAATCTTATGAGTAAAGCAAAAGATGATGCCATCTTCATGCATTGTTTACCCGCATATTATGATTATGAGGTTACAAAAGAAGTTGCTCATGGACCGCAATCTGTGATTTTTGATGAAGCTGAAAATCGGATGTGGGCTCAAATGGCCATTATGGTAACCTTAGATAGATCAATGTAAGAATAAAAAAAAATCATTTTTTTATCTTCTTTTTTTAATGCAGATTATGATAAGATTTCATGTAGTTGATCTGTTTTTGATGCATATTTTATTTCCTGAGCAATACGTCTACCAGTAGAAAGACCCGGTTCGATCAAATCAGAATATGGAGATCCATTGATGTAAGGGTTGGTTCCAGCAACAATTCGAGCACTGATTTCAAAGACCTTGAATTCAAGGTTTTCAGTTACAACGGTTTCCAAGCAAAACGATCCAATAATACCACCGAAAAGGTCTAAGGATCGTTCAACGACCTGTTCTCCCATCTTAAAGACTTTAGGCAGTAAGGATTCTCGAAGAACAATAGGAATGTTTCCAGTGACTACAAATGTTGGATGAATGCCGATTTCTTCCAGTTCAGCGATGCTTCCAAGTCGTTGTACTTCATCAATAGTTGTTTCATCACGTCGGTCAATGGAAAGCATTTGCAAGCTTCCTTTTTTCAGTTTATATGCATTGTTTTGAATTGGAGAATAAAAATAGTGTAAATAGTAACGGGTACCCATTACAAATTCTTGAATGGTGTATGGCTTGTTTGGTTGGATGCGTTTTTGGAATTCTTCATAGGTTTTTGCAATGAAAAAACCACGGCCACCCTTGGCACCATGATATTTAACGATAACTGGTGATTCAATGTTTTTAGGATTTTTAACTTCACGTGGCATAGTAAGACCAGCTGACTCAAGCCAGTCTCGTTCGATGTTTCGATCTGATTCCCACTTAAGCACTTCTCTGTTTCCAAACGTGGGTAATTTGAGTGATAAGAATTTATCTGCGCCTAAATATTCAACAAATGATCCGTGAGGAATAACCACTGCGTTTTTTTCTTGTAGTTCACTTGTTAAATCTAGTATTTCTTGATAGTTATCAACCATTAAGAATTCATCGGGTTTTGCTTTTGGAAATGCATCATAAAATCGTCTTCGTTCTTCACCAACTGCGATTCCTAATGTTTTGAATCCTTCTTTTTTTGCTCCATGAAAAAGTTGTAAACTCGAATGAGAACAAACCGTTGCTACAGTGAGATCAGAAGTATCATAATTCGCAAGTATGTCATTCATATTCAAATCAGTCATTTTGACACCTTGCACCGTGATAACAGACAGGGGGGTTTTATTAATTTCGCTGTTTAGAATGCTTCTTTTTTAAAAGATATTGTTTAACATGCGGCCTGGTGATGTAATAAAGCAAGGGTAAATTGATTGGTATGGTGAAAATAAAAAGAATTCCAGC
>CAYPUK010000002.1:0-1701 GCA_964414035.1 uncultured Thermoplasmatales archaeon
ATCATTCAAAAAATTGAAGAGATGAGTTATGGACGACATAAAATTAAATCGGGAACCATGTACACAACTCTTAGACGAATGGAAAAAGAAAATCTAATAATTTCCAGTTGGAAACAAAATAAATCAGGACCAAATAAAAGAGAATATCATGCAACAAAACAAGGAAGAGAATACCTGAAAAACTATTTAGAAATTATTATAGAACGGAAAAAAATGATTGATAGAATGGCTGAATTTTATTACGAACATTTTGGAGGGGAATAAAGTTGAATATAACTGTTCTTATAATAAATAGTATTGCACTTGCAGGTTTACTACTGGCATTTGTAAAAAACAAGGAAAAAGCATTTGCATCACTTAAAATTGCTTTGAAATCCTTTTTTAAAATGCTTCCAATGGTGTTTATCATTATCATTTTCATTGGCCTACTTCTTGGTTTTGTGCCACCAGAACAGATTTCACGATTTGTTGGAGAACAATCAGGCATAGGTGGTGTTTTTCTCATAGGTTTGGTTGGTGCTCTTATGCATATTCCAGCATTGCTTTCATTTCCACTTGCAGCATCAATGCTTGAAAGCGGTGCATCAATTACTGCTATTACTGCATTTATCACTACGCTTACGATGATAGGCATGATCACATTACCCTTGGAGATAAAAATCTTAGGTAAAAAAATGGCTCTTTTACGTAACGGGCTGAGTTTTATTGTTGCTTTATTAATAGCGTTTCTTATGGGGATGATTCTATGAAAACAGAGGAAAATAAGTCAAAGCAGAAGAAGAAAATATTTAGAGACTGGTTTTTCCTTGCACTATCCTTAGTTTTTCTTTTTATTCTTTTAATGATATTTCCAGAAAAAACCGCACCAGTTACCTCAACTGCTTGGGAATACTTCATGGAAATGATTATTATTCTTCCAGCAGTGATGATAATCATGGGTATTTTTTCTGTTTTTATCTCAGATGAAACAGTTGTAAAGTATTTAGGAAAAGCCTCAGGGTTTAAAGGTATAGCAATATCTATTTTTCTTGGTGCATTACCCACAGGTCCACTTTATGTCGCATTTCCTATGGCAGCGACCCTTCTTAAAAAAGGAGCAAGACCCTCAAATATCATTATTTTCCTTTCTGCATGGGCATGTATTAAACTTCCTCAGGAACTTGTTGAATTGCAATTCCTTGGAGTAGATTTTATGATAACCCGATTGATTCTGACAATTATTTTCGTAATAATTATGGGTTATATCATTGAAATCATTTTAGAAGGAAATAAGGAAAAACAGATGTTGAAGATTCCTAAAGGTGATTAAAAAATGATAACTGAAGGTTTGCAAAAAAACAGTCAGAATAATCTACGTTAGAGGTTACATTGCTAATCAATATTCTTCATGCAAAGTTTTTTTCAAGTAGCTTTACTGCAGGTAATGTGAAAAGAACAAAGAATAGTATAAGGGCGATGAAATCAACAAAAATCATTGAACCAGGATTTGCATTGAAAATATGATCTAATCCATTGATGGTATATGTAAGTGGTAGAATATATGAGATATATTGAAGTATCATTGGCATCGCTGAAACTGGATAAACAACGCCTGAGAGAAAAATCATAAGAAAACGAGGGAGATTAAGAAGGGTTTGTGCTTCAAAAACTTCTTTTACCATAACACATAAAAGCGCTCCGAAAGAAGAAAAAACAAGAAGT
>CAYPUK010000003.1:0-7252 GCA_964414035.1 uncultured Thermoplasmatales archaeon
GAAACTAAATTTGAACCAGTTAGATTATCCCGAATTGCAACGGTTATGTCAGATGTTGTTTCCTGTGCTTTATACATATTAAGTTCAACACGAGTCAAAAGATTATCAGTTGGAGTAAATGATTGCGCTAGCATATCAGGACTTCCCACCCCAATTCCACCATTCCACAATTTTTGATATTGATCCAATTCATCATCATCTGACCCAATAACAGGATACTGCAGAACAATGGAAAGAGTAAAAATTATAAAAAGAGCGATTGATTTGTATAATACTCTTTTAGATTTCAAATTCAACAACATCTCTTTTTTACCCCAATAACGATAATAAGATAAATTAATAAATACTATAATATAAATCTTTTGTAATAATTTTTAAAGAGCGGAAAAAATAACAAATTTTGATAAAACTATAATCTTATAAATTAAAAGATACTCATAATTCTCAAAATACTGGAGAAAAACATGACATCATCTAAACCATTTAAATACAAATTAGCACTTCCGTTAGCCGTCTTTGGCTTTATGTTCATCATCGCTACAGGAACATCAATGCTTCTTTACGAAAATGACAATATTCCATTGATCATTGCAATTATCGGACTGATTTTACTTATCATCGCAATGATGCTAAGAAAAGAAGAACAACAGAATCAGTAACGGTCATAATAATCAAAAAATACAAAAAAATCCATGTATTTTTAGTAAGCCGCTGGTGGGAATTGAACCCACGACCTATTCCTTACCAAGGAATCGCTATACCTCTAAGCCACAGCGGCAAAACCATTTTTTGCAACCTGATATAGAGAAGGGTTTCTTTTAGTTTTCGCAAAGATGAGTTAAAAGCTAAGATTATAATATTGAAAATTAATGGCCTATATTGGTGATCATCTCATTAACAGTATTGATTTACCTGATGTGCAAGCCGGACCATCACACTCAAAGTTCAAACTTACTCGTGTTGGTGTGACTGGTGTAAAAAAACTAGTTCACGTGAAACGACCACAATCTGACAATATTATTTCATTGGTAGCAAAAATGGATCTGTTCGTTGATCTTCCTGCGTTTCAAAAAGGAAGTCATATGTCTCGAAATCTCGAACTTGTTTCTGAGATAACTGATAAACATATGAAAACACCAGTGCAAGACTTAGAAACTTTTTGTGCAAATACTGCTGAACGATTACTTGAAAAACATGAATATGCATCTACTTCTGAGATAAAAGCTGAAGCTGATTATTTTTTAGAACGAACCTATCCATCAGGATACAAAGGGTTTGAACCGTACAAACTAGTAGCTGAAGCGCGAGCGAAAAAGAATGGTGAAACAAAGAAACTTATCGGCGTGAAAGTAATTGGGATGACCGCTTGTCCTTGTGCAATGGAAATCATTAGAAAAATTGGTAAGTACAAAAAAGATGATGTTCCACCAACGCATAATCAACGAAATATTACAACAGTGATGATTGAAGTACCCAGAAATGATATTACTATTGATGCAAATGATTTGATTGATCTTTCAGAAGATGCTTTTAGTTCACCAACATTTAGTATTTTAAAACGCGGCGAAGAAGGCCAAATCGTGTATGATGCGCATCAAAATCCAAAATTCGTTGAGGATGTCGTACGAGATATCTTAAGTAATATTTTGAAAAGATATCAGCGTCTTCCAGATGACACCTTAGTTGTTGTTCGTAGTGAAAGTGAGGAATCCATTCATAAACATAATGCGTATGCTGAACGAGTGACCACGCTAGCTGAGCTAAAACGGTAATCAACTGATTTTTTAAACAATACTAATTTTAGGAGATTGTTGAAAAATATTTATTAATACTTGTTGAATTACGGGGAACCATGACAAAATACCACATAGCTTGGCTACCGGGAGATGGCGTTGGAAATGACGTCATGGAGGCAGCAAAAATCATTCTAGACACCGTGGATATTGACGCTGAATATGTTCCTGGAGATGTTGGATGGGAATTTTGGAAGAAAGAAGGAGACCCGCTTCCAGAACGAACCATTGATTTACTCAAGGAAACAGATTGTTGTTTATTCGGAGCGATTACTTCAAAACCAAATGAAGAAGCACAAAAAGAACTTGATCCCAGTTTAAAAGGAAAAGGATATGTGTACTCAAGTCCAATTGTACGTCTTCGTCAATTATTGAATTTGCATACGAATCTTAGGCCTTGTAAAGCCTTTGAAGGAAACCCGTTGAATTATAAAGATGATATCGATCTTGTTGTTTTCCGGGAGAACACTGAAGGATTATATGCGGGTGTTGAATTTTTCCCCGTTAATAAGGAAATGAGAAATGCGTTTAACACGCATCCTAAATTCAGTCGATTCATGGATGTTAGTGAAAATGATTTGGCGATTTCCACTCGGATTTTCACACGAAAAGCATGTAAAAATATTCTTACGCAAGCATTTGAATATGCGAAAAAACACAACCGGAAAAGTGTAACAGTAGTTGAAAAACCAAATGTAATTCGTGAAACAAGTGGAATGATGGTTGAAGAAGCACGGAAACTAGCTAAGAATTATCCCGGGATCGATCTTTGGGAGACTAATGTTGATGCAATGACCATGTGGTTAGTGAAAAACCCACAAGACTATGATGTTTTAGTTGCAAGTAATATGTTTGGCGATATCATTTCCGATCTTAGTGCTCAATTAATCGGGGGTCTTGGCTTTGCCGCGAGTGGAAACATTGGTGATGACTACGGATTATTTGAACCAACTCATGGGAGTGCTCCAAAATATGCAGGAAAATATAAGGTGAATCCAACCGCGATGATGCTTTCCACAAAATTAATGCTTGATTGGCTTGGTGAAACAGATAAAGCAACTAAATTACAACATGCCATTGCTGAAAACATTAAACAAGGTAACGTAAAAACCTATGATCTCGGCGGCAACAGTTCAACACTTGATGTTGCTAACGATGTCGCCCGGTTATATGAAGAACAATAAACGCTTTTCGTTCTTCATTTTTCTTTTTTAATTTTTTTATTAAGGCAAGAAAAACTCTTTTAAAGGGAAACGAGTTCCCGGGAATTGCATTTCGGAGGTTAAAAAGTTATGACAGAAAAGAAAAAAGTA
The DNA here is from genome assembly GCA_964414035.1 of uncultured Thermoplasmatales archaeon. GTDB lineage: Archaea > Thermoplasmatota > E2 > DHVEG-1 > DHVEG-1 > EX4572-165. The sequence continues at coordinate 3,107 of CAYPUK010000003.1, forward strand.
ATCATTATGGGTGCAGCAGGTAGAGATTTCCACAATTTTAATGTGTACTTTCGAGAGAATGAAGACTATGAAGTCGTTGCCTTTACCGCTACTCAGATCCCAGATATTTATGGAAGAAAATATCCACCTGAACTTTCAGGATCCTTGTATCCTGAGGGAATCCCAATTCATGCTGAAGAAGAACTAAGTTCCCTCATTAAAAAACATGATGTTGACATAGTTGTTTTTGCGTATAGTGATCTTCCATATGAATATGTGATGGAAAAATCAGCACTTGTAAATGCAGCTGGAGCTGATTTTACCTTACTTGGTCCAGATAGTACCATGATCAAATCAAACAAACCAGTAATTGCAGTGTGTGCCGTGCGAACGGGTTGTGGGAAATCACAAGTGTCCCGGAAGATCTTTGAAATTCTGAGAAACAAAGGGTTAAAAGTAGCAAGTATCCGTCATCCAATGCCTTATGATCCAGATCTAACCACTCAAATCGCGCAACGCTTTGCTTCTTATGATGATTTAGATAAGTATAATTGTACTATTGAAGAACGAGAAGAGTATGAACCTTACATCGACATGGGCGGTGTGATCTATGCCGGTGTTGATTATGGGAAAATCCTAGAACAAGCAGAACAAGAAGCTGATGTTATCATTTGGGATGGAGGAAACAATGATTTTTCATTTTACAAACCAGACTTGTTAATCACCCTTGCAGATCCACATCGGCCAGGGCATGAACTTTCTTATTATCCTGGAAGTGTGAATACTATTGCTGCAGACGTCTTGATTATCAATAAGGTGAATACTGCTGAAAAAGAAAACATTGAACTGGTTCGTAAAAACGTGAAATCCGTAAATGATCATGCTGAAATCCTTGATGGAATCTCTGAAGTTATCGCTGAAGATGGAGATCAAATCAATGGTAAAAAAGTGCTGGTCATCGAAGATGGTCCAACGGTTACTCATGGAAGCATGCAATATGGTGCTGGAACAGTTGCAGCTGAAGATAATAACGCTGGTGAAATCGTTGATCCACGTCCATTTGCAGTGGGATCCATTGTTGACACTTTTGATAAATACACGCATCTTTCCAAAGTACTTCCAGCTATGGGATATGGAAAGAAACAGATGAAAGAACTTGAAGATACTATCAATAATGCAGATGTTGACGTTGTGATTAGTGGAACCCCAATTGATCTAAAAAGAGTGTTGAAGACGGATAAGAAACTGATTCGTGTTCGCTATGGTGTTGGCAAAAAAACAGCTACTGATCTTGAACGTATCGTTGATACGTTTACCAAAAAACATCTCTAAATTATTTTAGAGACTCCCTTCTTTTTTTCTTTTAATATACTGATAGATTCCAAGAATAAAATTTGCTCTTGGCACTGTTTTCATGTAATGTTCATATTGTGTATCGAATTTGTTGAGTAATCTTATATCAGCTCGTTGTAAATCAATATAGGTTAATGGAAGGATAGGTATTCCAATGAGAATGACAATCCAGTGTTGAAAAAGGAGCATTCCAGCAACAGCCCAAATCATGTACGTAGTGAATTGCGGATGACGAACTATAGCATATAATCCAGTATCAACAAGTTTTGTGGTGTGAACATAACTTTTTCCCAGTTTTACATTTCCTTTTCGTCTGAATTCAATGATTGGCATGAATCCGAAAATCCATCCTGAAAAAATATACAATCCAACGCCAGTATACGCAAGCATTTGATGTTGAGTAACAGAGGGTAAAACATAAAATCCTATGATAATTTGTAAAAGAAAAAGAATACTAATACCTGTGATGGGTAAGAAATCCATCCATTCGATAGTTAATCGGGTCAAATAATTTCTCCCTTCCAAACAATAAATGAACGGAGAGGGTATTTATTTAATATATTTTCCTTCTAACGCAAATTGAGCAAGCAATGTCTCTAATTGAATGTGTTCATTGCTTCCTTCAGTCAACCGAAATTCGATTTCCCCAGTCTTATCAATGAGACGGATTTTACTTTCATCAGGAATTGGAATGTCAAAAATAGCACGATGAATCTGTTTTATAATATCTTCACCACTTAATCCATAGGTAATAAGCAGTTCATACAAAATATTTCGTGATTGAGTAAAATCTCCTTTTAATGCCGTGTTAATCAAATTTTTGACATCTTCTGGTTTTGCAGTTGCACTTGTTTCATAGAGAAGATCTGCAGTGATCTTCTTTGAAATTGATGCACCAACTTGAAGGACATTGATTGCTTTTCGAAGATCTCCTCGTGCTACATAGATCAATGTTTCTAGTCCATCAGGGGTGATTTCAAGTTTTTCCTTTTGAGCGATTTTTCGCATATAATTTTTGATATCTTCTGGTTGTAATGGTCTAAACCTGAAAACCGTGCACCGTGATTGGATCGGTTCAATGATCTTTGAAGAATAATTCACTGAGAGAACAAATCGGCAGATATGAGTATATCGTTCTATAGTTCGTCGAAGGGCAGCTTGAGCATCGGAAGTAAGTGAATCTGCTTCATCTAAAAAAATGATTTTAAAGGGATTTTCTCCTATTGGGGCAGTTCTTGCAAAATTTTTGATTTTACCACGGATTATACCTATGCCTCTTTCATCACTAGCATTAAGTTCGTTAAAGTTTTGACGCCAGGTATCACCAAATAATTCTTTTGAAAGAGCTAAAGCTGACGTTGTTTTTCCAGTTCCTGCTGGGCCTGCAAAGATCAGGTGAGGAACGTTTTTCGTAGCAACATAGGCTTGTAACCGTTCAATAATATGCCTTTGTCCTGCCACATCTTCAAGTTTTTTCGGCCGGTATTTTTCAATCCAGATCTCATTCATAGTCGTAATCCATAAAGTGAATAGTGTTTTGTTGATTAATGTTTTTTGTTGAAAAAAAATTTTTGGGATAGTAAGGGAGGCACCTCTCCCTTTTATTTCAGGAAAAGGGATTTTTTTCTTGAAGGCGGGATTGGGATGCGGGTGAGGTACCTCTCCTATGTTTTTTTTTAATGGAGGGATGCAAGGGATGGTTATTCAAAAGGTGCTGTTACAAACCCACTCAACTTTTTAGGCGTGAGAGATTATTCATTGAGTGGTTTTTTTTACTCTTAACCTTAGGTGCCCATCCAATGCAATGCATTATCACATTACAATTAATGAATAGAGCAATAGTATTTAAAGGTTTTGTTCTTTGCATGGCAGTACTAATAATCAAAAGAGAAATGCATAAATAGCCAGCGTTACATCGAGTATACGCACAATGAAGCAGTACCACAAAGAAATTAAACGTATTCAACAGATTTTAAAGGAAAACCCTAAGGGAATGACGGTAACTGATATCGCTCGTTGTATCAATATTAACCGTAATTCAGTTGCCAAATATTTAGATATCATGCGCATTTCCGGATTAGTTGAAATGATCACGTTTGGTCCTGCTAAAGTGTTTTTTCCTTCTCGCAGAGTACCAGTAACCGATCTGCTTCATTACACCTCAGACTTCATCTTAGTTTTTGATGAAGATTTAAAAATCACCTTTGCTAATGAAACCTTTCTAAAGTTTTTAGATGAAAAAAACGAAAACATCATCGGACAAGCAATCGATACGCTTTCTTTTGGATTTATCGATAATACGCTTTCTTTGGCATTAAATGAAGCATTGGAAGGCAAAGGAGGTATTCAAGAATCCACGTTTTCTGATGATGAAGAAGGATTATATTTGAAAATCAAAGTGATTCCTACTACCTTTGAAAGCGGTGGCAATGGAGTAACACTGATTATGAAAAACATTACTCATCAACGACGCGTACAAGAATTACTCAAAGATTGGGTGAAACCCCAATTAAAGCGATCAAGAAATATTCGATAAGATTAGTGAAAAAAACATTAAACAATGAGTGCTAACCCAAGGGTCACAACGGTTATTAGCGTAAGAATCGTATTTGTTTTTAAATCAAAAACATTAACCCATTTTAAAATAGCAAGAATTACTACAGATAAGATGATGATGGTTACCAGTTGTAACGCAATAAAACCTATTGCTTCAATCATTGGATATGTTGACAGCGCATTTTGGGTTAATCCCCAGCCTAATGAAAAACAAGCAAGGATACTAACTGTGAGTTGTGCTTTTGTTAATTGATTCAT
>CAYPUK010000004.1:0-16091 GCA_964414035.1 uncultured Thermoplasmatales archaeon
GTGTGTCCTGTGTGTGGGAAACATATGAAATCAAAAGGACGTAATCAAGGTTTTCTATGTAGGAAGTGTAAGACGACTGCTGAAAAAGCAGTTGTAAGAGAGAAAAAACGATCGGTTAAAAAGGGATTGTATGAAGTTCCTGTGTGTGCACGAAGGCATTTAAGTAAACCTTTAGTCCGTTGTAATGAGAAAACTGTTAGTAGGGTCTGAATCGTATGAATTCAGCGATGTTGTAATCATCGATATCTTCTGTTTTTTCACCATCATTAAATGATCCGGTGATATGAATGTGGTATCGCCAGTAATTGATAAGTCCTAATACGGTGATATAATCTGAGGTTAACACTTCGATTTGTAATGAAAGATCATACTCGTTCACTTTTCCAGAAAGTGAAAAACCAGTGGGAATGATCATTCCGTTTTTAAATGAAAGATCGGTGACTGAAAATTGAAGGTTGCTAGATGGAATATTTGTATAACCACCATTATCCTCGTTGATAACTAGGAGTGGTGATCCTTTGTACCATGTTTCAAAAATGTTTGCCCAGGTTAATGTATGAGTTGAAACAGAGGTTTTTCCCCAGAGCCAACCAAAGTTTAGACCTGAAGAAGCAGTAACATTCCAATTGTGATCATGATAGCCAATTCCAACTGATCTGATAGTATTGTTTTGAAGAGTAAGTGTTCCTTGAACCATTGCTTTGGGAAAGATTACTGCCCATCCGCCTGCTGAAGTGGTTCCTTTCCATCCATTGGTGATACCGTTGTAGGTGAGATCAAATGCATAGGTATCTCCTGAATAACTGATTTGATAGGTGTCTGGTTGTCCGTCTTGGTTTGGTTGACCAGTCATGATAATTTGATCCTTGATGGCGATGTATGGTTCTTTTTTAGATAAGGTTAGGCTAGAGAGGGGTTGAAGTAATCGTTCGGTAATGATTGGTTTGCCCTGATGATAGATGTTGCAATGAATGGTTGCAATTCCTGTATTCATAATGTTATGGATGTGAATGCCGAATTGAAGTGTATATTCTTGATTGAGGGTTGCATCAAAATACCACCATTCGGTTGCATATGTCTCATTTGATCCATGATATGCATCATCTGAAAAAACGAGGTCTTCTGGGTTAAACGACCAGGGATCTGAAGGAGTTGAAAGAAGAGTGGAGAATAGCTCGCGATTTAAAAAAGAATGTAAAACTGGTTTGGATTGCTCACTTGATCGCAGTGAAGGGGATAATCGATCTTGTTGATTGGATGATCTAAAAAAAGGATGAGATAGTCCGGTAACTGCTATGCCTTGTGAAAAGATGAGCAGAATGATGAGGATGGTAAGTAAATGACGCCCATTCATTTACTATCACTATATAAAAATAAAAACTCATTACTATAAATAATTTTAGCATCATTTTAAAGGAATCCGTTTTTTTTTATAATCAAAAAGGTAAGATGAAACAAAACCATGATATAGACCATGAAAAATACAGTCGGAAAAAGAAGTTAACTAGAGAACATACTGGTGTAGAACGTTTATGATTGAAGGATTACCTGAATGGGTTCAGATCTTTATATTATCGATGATACCGGGTTTGGAATCACGATATGTTGTACCATTAGTTGGTATCAACGAGTTTGGATGGAATTGGTGGGAGGCGTTTCCTATTGCTCTTGCTGGAAATATGATCCTTGTCCCATTTATCTTACTTTTTTTAAAAGAGTTGAATTGTTTCTAAGAAGATTCCCTAAGTGGAAAAGGGCAATGGATTGGGGGTTTCCCATTATTCGTCGTCGAGCAAATGATAAGGTTACCACGTATGAAACCGTTGCATTATTATTTTTTGTGGCAATCCCACTTCCCTTCACCGGAGATGGGCTTGGATCGCTTATCGCTGTTTTGTTTGATCTACGGTTTTCTCGATCATTACTGATAATCTTTATTGGTGTGATTATTTCAACGGTGATAATCACAAGTATTTATCTTACTGGTTCATTTTTCATCAGTTAATAATCGGTAAATAGTATACTTGGGACTGAATCAGTTCTTTTATTGGGTTTCTTGAAGATTAACAAACTCAATGCCATCTTCAGTGAGTTCAATGACATCATCAGAGATGTAACGAATCATTTCCATATTAGTCAATTTTTTGATCATCAAATTCAATTTTTCTCTATCAACCTGTAATAATTGCATAGCAGTATCTGCATCCATGTCTTGTTCATGCATTAGTTTTAACAATGAATATTCACGTTCAAAAATACGCAGTTCCTTTTGTAATTCCTCTGGATTAGCAGTAGTCACTCCTGATAGAGTTTCAACGTAATTTTGAATGATCCTATCTAAGTTCAATCGATCGACGACGTTTCCCTTTTCATCATAAAGCGTGCAGAATTTACTGCCTTCTTCATGATGCCATGAGGAAACTTTTTCCCAAGTGTATCCTAGTAAATTTTCTTGTCCGCCTTCAGCTCGACCTTCTTTTATCGCTTTTTTTCGTTCTCTTCGTTCCCAAGCATGATGTTGTTCTAACTGGATTTGATCTAGATCAATGCCAATTTTGACCAGTTGATCGCTAAATTTTTTACCAACATGTTCTTTAAGTTCGGTGATAAAATAGAGTCCTGCTTCTTCATTGAGTTCATCATACACCATTCGGATTAATCCCTCTATTGGCCGGGCAACTCGTTCTGCAGGTATCGGATCAACAACTGATGCATCGATGTATATATCATCTTCATGTTCTGAAGCTTCTTTTCGAATAGTGACCGCTCCTAAAAAGGGATATCGTTCTTTTAGAATTTCAAGTGAAGATCGGATCACATCATCTGCAAATTTTGAAGAGGTTCGTCTTCCTGCAACCGCATACAATGATTGCAATGAATTTTTGATGATTTTTGCATTTGAAAAAGACATGGCAGAGGTATTTGTTTCTCCATATGAACTCATTTTATTTTTTCACCGCCATTAGATCTGTTTTTTTCTTGAGAGCTGATAGATTTCTGCTGATCGGGATTCAACGGTTTTTTTTGTAAGGTGAACGTAACCGTTGTTCCTTTGTCAATCCCATCGCTATCTATCTTTATTTGTCCCCCATGTTTTTCAACAATTCGTTTACATATTGATGTACCTAACCCGCTGCTTTTGAAATCATGTCTTGCGGGATCTGCTTTATAGAATTCATCGAACACATGTTGTAATTGGCGTTCATCCATGCCAATACCGGTATCAGTTATGGTTATGGAAATCGTTGTTTCTGTTGACGAACCATTGATGGAAATTGTTCCTCCATTTGGTGAATATTTTGCAGCATTAGTGATAATGTTATCAAATAATTCCTCTATTCTCATCTTATCTGCTGTGACGATTAAGTCATTTGAGAGATTGTTTTCAACAGTGATATTATTCTTTGTTAAAAGATGTTGGTTTCTACTGATGCTGTCATGGCAAATCGTTGTGAGGTTTACGCGTTCAAAATGAAGTTTTACGTTACCTGAGTTTAGTTGAGCAAGTTCTATGGTTTTAGTGATGAGGTTTTTCATATGATTGGTGTTTCGTAAGATAACAGTTAACATTTCTTTTTTGCGAGAATCTGTTTCATGTTTTAAAAGAACTGGTGTAAGATTAACTAACGGGCCGAGCGGATTTTTGAGATCATGGCCGAGTTGATTGATAAACTCGTTTTTTTGTTTAAGGAGTTGTTCAATCTTATAAGTTCGTTCTTTTACTTTTTTTTCCAGATTTTGAATAAGTGATAAAAGGAGGAGTTGGGATATTTTAAGTTCTCGTTCTGTTTCTTTTGATTTGGTGATGTCATCGATGATTAAAATAAGGCGTTTTTCTTTGGTTTCTTCATCGATAAAGGTGCTTCCAACTATTGAAACAGGAAAGATCGATTGGTCCTTACGTTGGAAGTAGGTTTCCATTTTAAGATGGCCTTTTTGTAATAATCGATTGGTTTCTGTTTTGATGTCATCTGAGAATTTTTCTGGCCAATAAATTGGATTGCTTCCAAACTTTTTGACTTCGGTATGTTCATATCCGGTCATGCCGCAAAAAGCAGGATTAACCGTGAGATGATTGAGTTGATGGTCAAGGACGATGATTCCGAGTGCTGCATTGTCGATGATTGTTTGTTGTGTTTGAAGAAGACTAGGTTCTGAAGTATCGGGGTTGAGTTGTGTGTTCTCTGTTGGTTGGATTTGTTGTATGACTCCTATGAGTTGTTGGTTTGAAAAAAGAGGAGTGGAGGTAATAATTTTAGATAAATCAGATTCGAGATTGATTTGAACGCTATGTGTCTTTTTTGTTTGTACGGATTGATTCATTGGGCAGAATGCACAGGGGGATGATTTGTTGAAAAAGAGAGAGTAACATGGAGTATGTTCAATCTGATTTTCTTTTAAGTTAAAGGTGTTTTTGGTTTGGTTGTTTATCCAGGTTACCATATAGTTTCCATCTTGGAGGAAGATAGGAGTTGAAAGTGTATTTGCTATTTTTTTGATGGTGTTAATGATATTTTCTCCATCAACAATTGTAGATTTATAAGTAGATTTATTATTAGATATTTTTTCATATATATTTTTTGTATTAAGATGCCCACTCTTCTCTTCCATTCGCAACTCCGTAACGATAGATGGGACATCATTCAAATCAGATCACCAAACAATAAGAGAATCGATGATTAGTTCATAGACACATTCATGAGATTAACCACAAATATTGAGTAGCATCCAGTCCATCACCAATTCCCTCCTAGGAATAGTAAATAAGGAACTAGATACATATATAAAAAGATGTTGAAAAATAGCATGATGAGACAAATTATCCATTAACAATGTGTCAAAAACATGAGTAATTGAAGCGTAAGTATTTTTAAGGGTTTGCCAATACCTTATCGATACAATCAGATGCGGGTGTGGTGTAGCCTGGTATCACTTAAGCTTGCCAAGCTTATAACTCGGGTTCAAATCCCGGCACCCGCACTCTATTTATTTTTTTCAAATAAAGAACAATGAACAAAATAAGATTTTAAAAAAATATAGATGTACTAGACAAACAGATCATCAGATTAAAACAATCATTTTTATAATTTCATAGAAATATTTATATACTCTCAAAATAACCATATGTATTGCTATGAGAATGAGGGAAAAAAATCATTTTTTTGATTCATCTCTCACCTCACCATCCTTCCACTCCCTCCCTCATTCTCCTTAATAGCACCAAGACTAAATGGGTACTTGAACACAACCCCCAAATAAAAAATTTTTACTTAAAATCTTCTGGGGATAACTCCCATTAAAACTTTCTCGGCTAAATACTCTATGAATTGTTTTTCCTCTTTTGAACCTGGCTCCAACATTCCCATCTTCTCCACTCAATGTCCCCATATGGGACAACCATATTCATATATAACAAGAAAGACTCATTATTTTAAATTTACTTATTCACATCAGTTGATGATTCCACCCAATGCACAAGGGCTTTCCGGCAATCCATACAAAGATGGAATTCATATGGTTTCCCTCGACCCGGCTCCGCATAATCAATACGAACGATGGTATCAAACAAATCTCTAAACTCCTTTCCACATCGATCGCACTTCAGTTAGAATCCTCCTATCCTCTCTTGCTAATCATATCCAATACAAAAAACAGTATACTATTACAGCTATAAAATAATAACCATTTTTTTTAAATATAAACTTCTTAAAAAAACAGAGAGGAGAGGGGGAGGGAGAGAGAGGAAGAAGAAGGCCAAGAGTGCAACAAAGGGGATCAGAGAGAGAGGCATTTTGAGAGAGGGACATGACGTAATCCAAATGCGCGAGGTTCCCTACCTCACCACAAATACCTCTTGTTTTCCATCCTATTTAAACCCCAGTTGACAAACTATCAATTTGAAAAAATGAAAGAGAGAAAGAACAAAAACAAAAACAATTTAATAGACGAGGGGTCTTCAACCCTTGCCAAATTTGTATGCTACTATGAGTGTTAACGAGGTGAAAAGACCAATACAACTAAAACTTGATTTACACGTCCACAGCATGTATTCAGATGATGCCATTGGAACACCAAAAGAAATCATGAAATCCATTCAACAAAAAGGTTTAGATGGCTTTGCACTCACAGATCATAACACGGTAAACGGTGCTTTAAAAGCAGCAAAAGACCTAACCACAAACGATTTCCTCATCATCCCGGGAATTGAGATCTCAACAAAAGATGGTCATCTACTTGGATTAGATGTTGATACCGCTATCCCCCGAGGATTGCCCGTTCATGAAACAGTCGATCTCATTTATGAAAACGGTGGCATCCCAATCGTTCCACATTTATATAGAAACATGAGCGGCATTAAAAAAGAAAAACTGATGCCCATCCACAATCATCTCGATGCTATCGAAGTATACAATGGTTGCAGTCAACCAAAAACAAATAATAGAACAGGAAAAGTAGCAAAACAACTTAATCTGGGTGGAACGGGTGGAAGTGATTCACATATGCCTCAATATGCTGGATATGCATATACTACTATTGATACCGTTGAATTAAGTATTGACACTGTTCTCTCTGAAATTAAAAAAGGAAATACTTGGGGAACTGGCAAAACGCTTCCTCTTTCATACAGACAGGAACGCATGATACGATCTGTGAAACAATTTTTTCAACGTGGACTAAAAAGAATTTAAAAAAACAATAAAAAAATTGAAAAAAGAGTGAAAATTTAGGCGAATTTATCGTCAAATTCACCGTCATCAATTGCTTGTTGAATCTCAGCTGGATTTTTATTCTCTACTTTTACACCAAGTGAAACACAAGTTCCAACGATCTCTTTTGTCTTTTGTTTTAATGATTTTCCAAGTAAATCATCATGTTTCATTCGAGCAATCTTAACGGCTTGATCAATTGTTAGTGATCCTACCTTATGCGTTGCTGCAGATCCGGATCCTTTCTCAACACCGATTTCATTAAGAATTAATGATGCGGCAGGTGGTGTTCCAACTTCAATATCGAATTTTTTGGTTTTTGGATCAATGATCACTTTCACGGGGACGCGCATGCCATCGAAATCTTTGGTTTTATCATTAATAGAATTAATAATCTCCATGATGTTGACTCCGAGTGGACCAAGCGCGGGACCAAGAGGAGGACCTGCGGTTGCTTTTCCTCCTTCAACTAAAGCTTCAACTGTTTCTGCCATGTCTGTTTATTCCTCCTTATTATCTTCATCTTTTCTTTTTACTACGCGTACTTGTTCACCACGAACAGTAATCGGAATGGGAACAACTGATTCAAATAATTCAACGGTGATTTCCTCTTTCGCATCATCAATATGAGTGACTTTAGCAGTCTCACCTCTGAACGGACCAGCAACCATTTCAACAACATCTCCTTCAGCAATCTTTGCAACAGCTGAAGTAGGCACTAAGAAATGTTCGATTTGACCAATAGGAATATCTCCATCAAGAACGGTACGTGCATAAGAAATCGTTTTAATCACATCTTTCAATCGTTCTTTATCATAACCTTCTACGAAAATATATCCTCTCAACTCAGGAGTTACTAATATTGAAGTAATATCTAAATCTGACCGTTCAGATCTCACTTTTAACAGATCAGCGGTATTTTGCTCTTTTCCAACTTGAGTTTTAATCGAAAAAATTTTTGTTGGTTCTTTATCATCCATTGCTGCATCAGTCATACCTTGAACCTCTATCTACATTAATCCGAGAAGTTCACCAACCCAGGGTGCAACTTGTGTGGAAAGAAGATAAATCAAAAATCCAATTCCACCAACAAGAATGATACCAAGACCAGTAATCTTTGACGTCTTTGCAAACTCTTCATTGGTTGGATTACGAGCCATTTTCAGCACTCGACCATATTTTCCTCTGCCGATTCGTTTTTGCCGTGCCTCAAGATCATGTTGAAGATCCCAGGCTTTTTCTATGAAATCTTTCTGATTGGTTGTTGATGACACGAAAGGACACCTCTCTAATAACACAAGGTCAAACAACTAACCATATTTAAAGAATGTGGAAGAAAACAGCATAAAATTCAGTCGATAGATACAACTGGTATACTGATTGCTAAGTCAAAAAAATAAAGTAAAAAGAGAAAAATGGATGATGCAGTTATATTATGCAACAACATCAATACCGTATTCTTTATTTTCCATCTGGCGTTGTGATGGGCCTAAAATCTGTTTCGATTTCACACCTGTAATCACAAGCATTGCACGTAGATTCTTCTTCAGTGTCGGATCAACCGTGGTTCCCCAGATAATCCTTGCATTAGGATCAACACGGGAATAGATCTCTTCAACTACTCGTTCAGCTTCACTAATGGTCATATCCTCACCACCAGTAACATTTACGAGCGCACCACTTGCTTCTGAAATATCAACTTCGAGTAATGGAGAGTTTAATGCTTCAACAACAGCATTCACCGCTTTGTTCTCACCTTCAGCTTCACCAAGTCCAATCATAGCAACTCCGCCACGTTTCATCACAGTCTTTAAATCAGCGAAATCAAGGTTAACTAATCCAGGTTTGGTAATCATCTCAGTAATTCCTTTAATGGAACGCATTAAAACTTCATCTGCGACTTTAAACGCAGCATTCAACGAAAGATTTGGAACTACATCTAACAATTTATCATTTGGAATCACAATCACGGTGTCGCAAACATCCCGAAGTCGTTTCAATCCGGCTTCAGCATTTTCCATTCGAACTAATCCTTCAACGCTAAATGGAAGGGTTACTACACCTATGGTTAATGCACCATTTTCTTTAGCAACTTGTGAAACAATTGGTGCCGACCCCGTTCCAGTGCCTCCTCCAAGGCCACAAGTCACAAATACCATGTCTGCATGACCAACAGCTTCTCGTACATCTTGCTCACTTTCTCTTGCTGCTTCCTCCCCTACTTTTGGAACAGATCCTGCACCTAATCCTTTGGTGAGATGACGTCCGATTAATACCTTACGCGGTGCATCTGTTTGCAGTAAATGTTGCGCATCTGTATTAATCGCAATCAAATCAACATCGGTAACACTGCCTTGAACGCAGCGACTGATCGTATTGGTTCCTGCTCCACCACAACCAACGACTTTAATGGTAGTGGTTAGCCCTTTGAGCACTTCTTCTAATTCTTGATTTATCGCGCTTCTTGTATATGAATTATCATTAGAATTCGTATCTTGGGTTGGATTATGAGCAGGACGTTTTGACGTTTTTTTAGAAGTATTTTTATTATTTTGTTCTGCCATAACTTCTTCTACTATTTTTTTCATCTAAATCACCATACCATCACAACAACAATTATCAAATTGAGTGTGAATAATATCTTCCCATCACATCAGAAAAGTAATCACAAGCAGCTTATTAAATATTTCCTTAGAAATCAAAATTTTCTTATCTGAATTTTCTCACTTCGTGAGTTCTAATGAAAAATCACTATTTTTAATGGTATGAGTAAGATATCCAAGAGAAATTCTATCTGCAAAACCTGCGTAATCCTGTATATTCTCTGGAGTGATCCCTCCTGATATTTCGACCAATATTGAAGGATTGATCTCTTTGATTTTTATCGCTGTTTCTTTTGCTTTTTTTGGTGAAAAATTATCAATCATGATCACATCAACATTCATCTGTGCTGCTTGCACAGCTTGTTCTTCAGTTTCAATTTCCACTTCAATAATTTTATTAGTAACTTTTTGTAAAACCGTTTCAATGGTTTGTTTAAACGATCCTTTAGCCGCGATATGATTATCTTTTATCATCACAGCATCAAATAATCCAAATCGATGAGATTCACCGCCCCCGAGTTCTACTGCTTTTTTTTCATATCTTCGAAAACCTGGTGTTGTCTTTCGAGTTGCTGCAATGTTTACATCAGGATTAATTTTATGACAGTTGTCAACGATCTTTTTGGTTTGGGTTGCAATACCACTCATTCGGCCAATAATATTTAATGCAAGTCGTTCGCCAACAAGAATGGATTTCACCGGTCCTTCTACGGTTGCCACAACAGTTCCAGAAGAAACGATGCACCCATCTTCTTTTTCTTTTTGAAGTTTCGCACCAGTCCGATTGAATACTTCTGCTGCTTCGTTCAATCCTGCAAGAACTGATGATTCTTTTGCGATAATCCGCGCAGATGCTGTTTCATCAGTGAATAATGCATTACTAGTAACATCTCCTTCTCCGTTGAGATCCTCTTGTAAAAATCGATCTATATCATCCATGGCAATACTTTTTATACATTTTGATGGTTTTAAGATTTAGGGTAATGATTATGAAGATTGGCATTATTGGCTGTGGAGCTATTGGAAGTGATGTTGCTCATGCTGCAGACTCATTTCCGGAAATTAAAACAATTTTTTTACATGATATCGATGAAGAATCTGAAAAGAAACTTGCAGAGAACATTTCAAAGGGTAAAGCAGTAGATAGTGAAATATTGCTTGGGGAATCTGATTTGGTATTTGAAGCAGCATCGCAAGAAGCAGTCAAAATGTATGCCACTAAGGTGCTCAAACAAGGCAAGGATTTTATCATGATGAGCATCGGAAGTTTATTTGATGATGAATTCCGAAAAGAATTAGAGGAAACCGCTCGTAAGCATCATGCGAAATTATATCTTCCTTCTGGAGCTGTTTGTGGAATTGATGGTATTCTTTCAGCAAGTGGTGACACCATTGATAAAGTCACTTTGGTAACCACGAAACCTCCGAAGGCACTTGATAAAGAGTATAAAAAAAGAACAGTGGTGTTTAAGGGAACTGCTCGTGATGCAGTTCAAGAATTTCCAAAAAACATTAATGTTGCTGCAAATCTTTCAATTGCAGGTATTGGTTTTGATAAAACATTGGTTGAGATCGTTGCGGATCCAGTTGCAACGCGAAATAGTCATAAAATCTTAGCACATGGACGATTTGGTAGACTTCGAGCAGAAGTAGAGAACATGCCAAATCCACATAATCCTGGATCAAGTTATTTAGCATCCCTCTCGGCCATTGCAACGTTAAAAAGGATTATTAATCCAATACAAATAGGTGCTTAGAACGGTTCCGGATTCTAATCTACTTCCTATCTATCATTTTCTCTTACTTTCTCATTTTTGATTCATTTTACTATTCATGTATTTTTCAAAATTATCTAATGCAAATTCTAAAAAAGAAAGGATTGATTGGCATACCTTGAAAAAACCATGAAATTCGAAATTAAACATCATGATGCCGCAGGTCGAATTGGAAGATTGATTACAGATCATGGATCAATTACAACACCAGTTCTACTTCCAGTTATCAATCCAAATAAGATGAGCATTACACCTCAAATGATGAAAGAACGATTTGGTGTACAAGCAGTTATAACTAATTCATATATTATTTATCAACATCAAAAACTTCATGACAAAGCATTAGCTGAAGGAGTACATGCACTCATTGATTTTGATGGACCAATTATGACTGATTCTGGAACCTTTCAATCATATATGTATGGGGAGATTGAAATGGATCCATTAACTATTGTTCGATTTCAACGAGATATTGGAACTGATATTGGAACGATATTAGATATTTTTAGTACACCGGATCAAACAAAAGAAGAGGCAGAAGACGCCGTGAACACAACGATAAAACGAGCTGAAATAAGCATTCCTGAAAAAAAAGAGATGAATCTTGCTTGTCCTGTGCAGGGGTCCGTGTATCCTTCACTTCGAACCTATTGTGCTAAAAAACTTGGCAACCTTGATGCAGACATGCATCCTATCGGTGGTGTCGTTCCATTAATGGAAGATCAAGAATACAAGCAGCTTATTGAAGTGATTCTTGCATCAAAAAAAGGATTGCCGGTGAATCGACCAGTTCATTTGTTCGGTGCTGGTCATCCCTTGATTTTTCCTCTTGCAGCAGCTCTTGGTTGTGACATTTTTGATTCATCTGCTTATATTAAATATGCGAAACAAAACCGAATGATTTTTCCATGGGGAACTGAAAAAATCGATGATTTATATGAACTTCCGTGTTCCTGTCCAGTGTGTTCAACTAGCTCACTTTCTGAACTAAAATCATTATCGAAGAAAAAACGAGAACAAAAAATCGCGGAACATAACTTGTATGTGAGTATCAGTGAATTGAAAAAGGTTAGAAACGCAATCATGCAAGGTCGATTATGGGAGCTTGTTGAACAACGGGCAAGTGCCAATCCCTTCTTACAGGATGCACTTCATGAACTGCATAAATTAGATCATATCAATTGGCTTGAACAATTTGAACCTGTGCGAAAAACCAGGGGTTTGTTTTACACAGGAATCCATACGGTTCATCAACCGTTTTTTTATCGATTACACCATCGATTGGTTCAATGGTTCGATCAATCATCATCCACGCTCATTTTTCTTCCTGAAGCTGAAAAACCGTTCAGTAAAGCATATGCAGACGAGGTATGTAAGATCGCTATGAATTATCCAAACACTGATATTATTATTGATACAGTGATTGGACCAGTACCCTTAGTTTTAGATGAAATGTATCCATTTGCTCAATATATTTTTCCAGAAGTTTTAGATGATGAAACAAAACGTATTCGAAAGAAACGATGGGATAACTGCGTAAAACACAAAGATCTAATTGAATGGGAAAAAAAACCAATTGTGACAGATTTGACTAATGAAGAGGAAAATATTATCCAAAAAAATTTAGATGAAAAACGAGTGAAAAGCGTTGCTCACATGCAATTTGGATTGGATATCTCATCTCTTTTATTCGATGGAGATATTACGTTAGTAAAATCAAAAAAAACGTTGAAGATAAGAAATGTGTTTGTTGATGAAAGACATGTGGTTTCCATGCGAGCATCAGATGGATTGTTCACCTTGAAATTAAATGGTGGAAAAAAAATCCATGATAAGAGTTCTATTCCACGATTTCGAGTTACTATTGAGGATGACGCAGTTCCATTTGTAAAAGAGGGAAAAAGTGTGTTTTCGAAATTTGTTAGTTCAGTTGATGACCAGTTGCGACCGTATGATGAATGTATCGTGGTTTCTAAAGACGATGAGTTTCTTGCAATTGGCCAATGCCTGCTTTCACCAGTTGAAATGGGAAGATTTCAGTTTGGTCAAGCAGTGAAAATTAGAGAGCACATTGGTGTTAATTGATAACGATCTTTCCAGTTAAGATGATAAAAAAAATCCTCCTAAAAAAGAAGGAGGAAGGCTGGCAAATAAGGATGGGATGGGATGCACAAAAAACTACCAGCCCTGATTCCTTCTACTCCAAAGAATGACCTGGTTGTTTAAGTACGTTTTTCGCAGCTAGTTGTCCATTTACGTATGCACATACGATTTTAGCAGGATTGAAGATAAAAAAAGGACGGGTAATTCGTTGATCGCATCGACGAAGGACGGTAGATTTCTCAAAATGTTTAAATGAGATATGCATGTTTGCATTCACCATTACCTTTTTTTAAGGTAGGTGAGTAAAATGAAGATAAACAAAACTTCAAAAATTTCAGGTTTTTATAAGAAAAGTATTGATGAACGAGTTGAGTTGATTTCTTATATTACATCCTTAACAGACGAGGAACGATCGGCATTGTTTAAAGCAATGGAAAAAGGCCTTGCAGATCGAATGATTGAAAATGTGATAGGAACATTCACATTACCGTTGGGTATCGCTTTGAATTTTCGGGTGAATAATGAAGACGTACTTATTCCAATGGCTATCGAAGAATCAAGTGTTGTTGCAGCTGCAAGTAAAGCAGCTAAAATTGCTCGAAAACATGGTGGTTTTCGCACGGAATCAACAGATCCGATAATGATCGGTCAGATTCAAATCTTAAACGTTGATGATATTACAACAGCATCAGAAAAGATATTACAAGAAAAAAATAAGTTACTAACTGTTGCTAATGCACAAGATAAAATTCTAACTGATCTTGGTGGTGGAGCAAAAGATTTAGCAGTTCGGATTCTCAATAGTTCACTAGGTAAAATGATCGTGGTACATTTATATGTTGATGTTCGTGATGCCATGGGTGCAAACGCAGTAAATACTATGGTTGAAGCATTAGCACCAGTCATTGAAGAGATATCTGGTGGTCATGTTCGATTAAAGATTTTATCGAATTTATCTGATCAACGATTGGTCACTGCTCGCGCGATTTTTGATAAGGATTTAATCGGTGGGAAAAATGTGGTGGATGCATTTTTGGAATCAGTGGAATTAGCAAAGATTGATCCTTATCGAGCAGCTACTCATAATAAAGGAATCATGAATGGAATCGATGCTGTAATCCTTGCTACCGGTAATGATTTCAGAGCAATCGAAGCAGGTGCTCATGCTTATGCAGCAAGAAATGGACAGTATACATCGTTAACTAATTATTGGAAGGATGAAAGAGGTAATCTTGTCGGAGAGATCAAAATACCATTGGCACTTGGTATCGTTGGTGGAGCTGGAAGTATTCATCCAACAGCGCAATTATCTAAAAAAATAATGAGGATTTCTTCAGCGCAACAATTATCTGAATTGGTTGCTAGTGTTGGATTAGCCCAAAATTTTGCTGCAGTTCTTGCGTTATCAACGGTTGGTATTCAAAAGGGTCATATGTCCCTTCATGCAAAAAACATCGCGATGATGGCTGGAGCAAACGAATCTGACATTGATAGAATTGCTGATCAGCTCATCAAAGAAGAAAATGTAAAATTAGACCGGGCAAAAGAATTAGTAGAACAGATGAAATGAATTTTTTTTCATCTGTTTACAGTATTCTTGAAGCAATGTCATCGGGTTCTCGATCGCAATAATAACATTGGATACGTGGTTTTTCTTTATCAAGAACGATAAATCGACTTTCAACCGGTTCACCTGTGTTTGAGATACACGTGGGATTAGAACATTTTGCGATGCCAACCAGTTCATCAGGAAGTTCTACTCTGTGTTTTTCTGTAACTTCATAATCCCTAATGATATTGATTGTTGCTTTTGGAGCGATGAGTGCGATTTTGTCAACTTCAGTACGTGCGATTTCTCTATTTTCTACTTTAACGATGTCTTTTTTACCCATTTTACTTTTTACGTTAATAGCCACACTAACAGTGGAACTTTGTTTTTGGGGAATATCTAGGATTCGTAATACTTTAACCGCATTTCCCGCGGTGATATGATCAATAACTGTTCCGCTTTTAATTCGAGGGATTTTCATTGGTTTCATAGGTTCACCCCACTTACCAGTGAAAGAAGAGCCATTCGAATAGGTACACCATTAAACGCTTGTTTGAAATACACTGCATGATGCGTCTCGTCAACTGCTGGATGTATTTCAGTGACTCGTGGTAGTGGATGCATAATGATCATGTCTTCTTTGACTTGTTCAAGTGAATCCGTTGTTATCTGGTAGGCGCCCACGACACGATTGTATTCTTCAAGGTCTGGAAATCGTTCTTTTTGAATCCGGGTAACATAAAGCACATCAGCATTTTTCAATGCCTTTTCAAGTTTGGTTGTAGATGTTGGTTTTGCGCCCAGATTTTTACATTCATTGATGACTTCACGAGGCATTTGCAGTGACTTCGGTGAAACAAAGGTAAGTTCAGATCCATAAAGCGCTAATGCATAAGCTAGAGAGTGAACAGTTCGGCCATATTTGAGATCACCAAGTAACACCACGTTTTGTTTCCCAATATGTTTTTTTTCAAGAAAAATAGTGAAGAGATCTAGTAAGCATTGAGTAGGATGATGGCCTGCACCATCTCCAGCATTTAAAATCGGTGAATCCGCAAAATCAGCAGCTAACCGTGCTGCTCCTTCTGAAGGATGTCGCATGACGATGACGTCACTATATGCATCAGCCATGCGGATGGTATCTGCAAGTGTTTCTCCTTTTTTCTGAGATGTTGCAGTTGGATCTGCAAATCCAATGACTCTACCATTTAGTCGGTTCATCGCACTTTCAAAACTGAGTCGTGTCCGAGTGCTTGGTTCAAAAAAGAGAGAGGACAATATTTTTCCATGCAGAAGGGTCGTTGCTTTTTCTCCTTTTGCATACGGAATCATTTTTTCAGCATATCTTAAGATA
>CAYPUK010000005.1:0-5693 GCA_964414035.1 uncultured Thermoplasmatales archaeon
TTTAATTCATCCACGGATTCCATTTTTCTTCATGATCTACCTTCAGGTAAAATTATTGATGTTAATCAAACAGTATTAGATAAATTCAGGTATACAAAACAAGAAATTTTGAAATTAACTCCTGGGGATCTAAGCATCAATGAACCACCGTATACTCAAAAAGAAGCAAGCGAATGGATACAAAAAGCAATTGAAGAGGGACCACAAAGATTCCAATGGCTTTCAAAAAAGAAGAATGGTGAGTTGATTTGGCATGAAAATACGTTACAAAAAGTTCGAATTGCAGGAAAAGATCGAATACTGGTAGTAGGAAGAGATGTTACCGATCAAAAGAACGCAGAGAACACGTTAAAGGAAAACGAAAAAAAATATCAGACATTATTTGAAAACATGGTTCAAGGCGTGTTCATTCAACGACCAGATGGCAGTTTTGCCGATGTGAACCCTGCTGCATTAGACCTGCTTGGTGTATCCTATGAAGAAATCTCTAACACAACCTCTTTTTCTTCAGATTGGAAGATTCTAGATGAAGATGGATCAATTCTTCCAATTGAAGAAACTCCGTCAAATCTTGCATTTAAAACAAAAAAACCAGTTCGTAATGTCACATTAGGGGTTTTCAATCAAGCTAAAAAAGATGTTGTATGGATGAATGTAAATGCTATTCCTCAGTTCAAAGAAAATGAATCTGATCCCTATCAAGTCTTTGTAACGATACATGATGTTACCGAACGAAAGATAATTGAACAAGAACGAGAGGATCATCTTAAAGAAATGAAATTGATCACCGACATGGTCATACAAGCAAGTCGGATGAATGATGTGGATGAATTATGTCAATACTTAGGAGAAAAAATTCATTCGTTCAATAAGAATTCTTACGTATCAGTCTCATTATATGATCCTGAAATTAAATCAATTCGAATCCGGTCTGTGAGTGGTTTAAAAACATGTGACCAGGAGTTACAAGATCTTTTTACTATTGATCCTTTGAAACATTGTATTCCACCTGAAGACATCAATTATTCCTCCGATCAACATCTTAGTGGAAAACTTCATCGAGTTCCTGATGGCGTATATGGAACGGTAGCAAACATCGCATCCAAAGAAGATTGTCAACTTATTGAAAAAAAGATGAACATTAAAGAAACCTATCAAGTCGGATTTTCATTGGATGATAAACCATATGGTAGCATCTGCATTTTTTTAAAAGAAGATTCTGACCAGATAAAATATGCATCAGCCATTGAAACGATAGCTAATCATTTTTCAGAGATACTGCATCGTAAACAAACCGAGTATTCATTACAAAAAAGTGAAAAAAAATATAGAACGCTCATTGAAACATTAAATGAAGGTATCTGGCAAATCGATGAACATGCGAACACAACATATGTTAACAAACACATGGCAGATATGCTTGGATATAGTTTAGAAGAAATGATGGGAGCGTCTCTATTTTCCTTCATGGATGATCAGGGTAAAAAGATAGCAAGAGAAAAATTAAAAAAGAGATCTAAAGGCGTAAGTGAACAACATGATTTTGAATTCGTAAGAAAAGATGGTCAACGTATCTATATTAATATGATAACAACACCCATATTAGATGAAAACGGATCATATCAAGGTGCTCTTGCTGCAGTGATAGATATAACAGAACTAAAAAAAGCTCATGAAGAACTCACATTGATGAACAAGGAATTAGAACAAAAAGTTGAGAAGCGAACAAAAGATATTAAGCATTTATTGAAACAAAAAGATGAATTCATCAATCAACTCGGTCATGATCTAAAGAATCCATTGAGTCCGTTCATCCATTTATTACCCATTCTAAAAAAACATATGACAACAGAGAAGGACGCTGAAATCGTAGAAGTATTACAACGAAATGCTAAATATATGCTGAATCTTGTAAAAAGAACTATTGAACTAGCAAAGTTGAATTCATCCAAAACCAAGTTTGATTTTGAATCTGTTGATCTTTCTGATCTTATTGATGAAGTCCTTTATGCGAATAGTTCTCTCTTTGATGAGTCAAGTATAAAGGTGAACAATACCATTTCTTCAAGGATTCCTACTCGTGTTGATACCCTTCATATCCAGGAAGTTTTCACAAACCTGTTTAATAACGCAGTGAAATATACTGATGGACCCGGGAAGATTTTTATTGATGCGAAACAAAATGATGACTATGTGTTAATTTCAGTGAAAGATACCGGCATTGGTATTTCTAAAGATCAGTTGCCCTGTTTGTTTGATGAATATTTCAAAGCCGATCCCTCCAGGCATGATTTTGATAGCAGCGGCCTAGGTCTTCCCATCTGTAAACGAATCATTCAACGACACAAAGGACGTATCTGGGCAGAAAGTGAAGGCCTTGGAAAAGGTAGCACGTTTTATTTCACCCTCCCATTATCTAAGGAATCATCCTAAGAAATAATAAAAATCGGATTTGCAAAAAAAACATGGTATGTAAAAAAATCATGTTTACTGATCTATTATGTCCTCTAATTTCTTTTTTACTGAGGAATCCTGAATAAAACGGATCAATTCCATCCACTGATTCCTTAATCGTTCATATCGATCAACCGGGTCAAACTCTGGAATTGCTTCAGATTCAGCTAATTTAATATTGTTCAACGCTTGTTTATACCCTTGATGATCACCTTTTGAAAGATACTGCTTAGATAACAAAGAATTCGCTTTTTTGATCTTATCATCTAAATCATGTTTTAAGAAACATCCAGGATAAGGATCTAAATCCTCAGGTTGAACTAATGGTTTTTTTCTTTTTTGACAGATTAGTTTTTTTCGTTCATATATAAACCGGAAGATATCTTCTCTTAACCGTTGCCATGTTGGATGACTTTTCGATGGTGGAAGATGAACTATAAAGAGTTGATTATCTAAATAAAATGGTATATCATGCATTCGCGCGTTGATAAGATAATCAATGTCTTCACCACGGGGAACATATGGGTCAAACATAATCTTAGAAAACACTTCTTTTGGAATGATCATGTTTCCTCCAAACACAAAAGGAGTACTTTTTATTCGGGGAGAACTTCCGATGATCTGATCGAATGCTTCATTCATCTTTTCTTTTTTATCCCAAAATTTCATCCAAGGAGCAAAAGATGAGTCCACCTGATAGTTTCCATCTGAATTCACATAATACCCCGCGATTGCATACTGAAGACGATGATCAATAGGATTCTTGATATGATCTAATGCTTTAACAAGAAACAATGGATCAGTGAATACTTCATCATCATCAATGAGAATAGCAACATCCGCATCCTTGATTGCTGGGAGAAATAAACACAAATTCCGAATATTTGAATATCCATTAATAGAGATCAATCGAGCAAGGTCTTTTTTCCCATTCTGATCAAGATATTCTTTGATTTGTTGAATATGAGACGAACCAATAACAGATACATGAAGATCCAAAGATACATTTGAAACAATATCAGTTACTTTTTTTTGTACTTGAGCACGGATCTCATCAGTTGTGGGAACCGCTAGGATAATAAGATCAAAATCCTTGTTTTCCAAAACATCGATACTTTTCAACAATCGTTTCAATGTTCCTTTTTCATCTAACGGTGTTGGATGATCATAAATTGCATCTTGTTTCTTCCAACCAACACTTTTTTCACGTGACCAATACGATGGAATCACCATGACGGTTTTCATAATAAGATACGATAACTAGTACACCATAAAAATAATTTTCATATAGCTAACTCCCCTTTACCCTCCAACTCTTAAAATAAAAATCTTAAAACAATTGATATCAATAATTTTTTCCAAGAAAGGATTGTGAATTATCGGCATCTCTTGTAAATCATTCAGATCATTCAAAGATTTTTTTGATGAATGTTTTTGTTCGTTGGTCAAATCGTTTTGCATAGTGTTGTAATTTCTTCGATTGTAATTCTTCTAGATACATTGAATCTAAGAATGATTGGATGTATTGTTGTGGTAACTTGTTATGATGAGTATATCGAATGTAAATAAAGTCAAGAAGTGCTTTTTCCGGATCGGCAAGTTGAGTATTTCCTTGTTTTTGAAATCCCCAGAACAAGGATTTTTTTATCTGATGAACTTCTAAGACTTTTGAGTTAACCTCATAAGTGTACGGGAGTTGGGTACTAATTATTGTTAAGAACTGTATTTGTTGACTGATGATATCATGTTTATACAATGCATATTCCATGGATAGATAGCAGGGGGGACGAAGTACCATTGCGATTTCTTCGATTGAAGGCGTATTAAATGGATTTTGATACCAGTTTCGAACAGGACGTGTTAAAACACCTGATTTAATGAGTCTGTTGAGTTGTACTGAAAGGTTTTTCTTTGACTTTCCAGTTAATACTTCTAGGTCAGAAAGAGAAAACAATTTTTTATTATGATATTTTTTGAAAAATGATAACCATTCGTCGACTTTCATCTTCTTTTTTCTCCATGTTATAGTGTATTATTTAAGAGTTGAGCAATGACTGTTTGAATGATTTTTGAAAAATTAGGTTTATAGTGGTCATAGATTGTTTGAGGGAGAAATCGTTGTAATTCAAATCTTAATAGTTCTTCTCCGTTTTTTTCAAGACCGCTGATTCGTTGATCTAATTGGGTTAGATACTCTTGTTTTGATACATTGTAATCTTTGATTTTTTTTCTAACAAGTTTCCATGAGGCAGTTTTGTTTTTTTCTTGGGTAAGAAAATAAATATCCCATAGATCTCTACCTTTGATATACGCTCTGCATCCAAATGCAGTGAGTTTATCGGCAAGGATTTCTCGTTTTGTTTCTACTTGAATGGCTGGGTTAAAAGGCGGATAGAATAGTATTTTTGGATGATTCTCATAAGATGGGATTTTTGCAATCTCAATGTGAATACGACTTTTTTGAGAGGGTTTTAGTCCCTTGGTTGTGAGAATATATCGTTGTAGGTGATCTGATGATTTCTGTGGTTTGATACTAACTGTTTCTAAAAATGGAAAGGTATCTAAAATAAGTTTTTTGAATGGTGTCCATGATATCTTTACGGTTTTTTCTTTGTTTTTGAGAACGAAATCCAAATCTTCTGAAAAACGAGGATTATCGTAGCATAATCGTAGCGCAGTTCCTCCCTGGAAAATGAGGGTGTTGAAGTATCCTTTTTGACTAAATGAGGTTAGAATGGTTTTTTGAAGTTGTTCTCGTAATAATTGTTTGGGGTCGATATGTTGTCTTTTACTGTTTTCAATAATCTCATTCCACAACATGATAGCACTTCACCAATTTAACAAATTTGTTAAATTAATTAAGTAATAAATGGTTGTAATCGTATTTAAAAATATCTATAATCGGAAACAATTATCATCAAAAAAACATATTATTCGCCCACCGGAATCCCAATCTCATTGATTCTTCGGCAAACGTGCAGGTGTTTTTTACATTCGTCATAAACAGGTTTGTGTTGAAAATCAATTCGGTGTTTATCAAAATTATTTTGGTTCTTCCCAGAAAAATCACCATAAATAATGGTAGAGTTGAGTTTGATGACTCCAAAGACTCTAGAAAGAGCACTGATAAGGTTGACGAATTGGTTATGATCACACTTGGTTGATATGAGATTCCGCGGTATTTTTAATAGAATACAGGATACATCAGCTTCGTCGCATCGTTCTTTGACTCCTTTATC
>CAYPUK010000006.1:0-9232 GCA_964414035.1 uncultured Thermoplasmatales archaeon
TCTATATAAATTTGTTGAATTTCTATAGTGGTACTAAAAAATACGGAAAATCTGCGAAAAAAATGATCTATTTTGATTTTTTTATTTTGTGTTTTCACCTCAAAATCCATTAAAAAAACCAAAATATTTTTATTCATTTTATGATATTGTCTATTGATTCTTATCGGAGGTCGGATGAGATGAGTGATGTGGAAAAAAGCATTGGAAATAACGCTGGTCGTATTTGGGAAGTTTTACAAGAAGAAGGACCTCAAGTTCGATCAAAAATAATTGAAAAAACGCAGATGCCTGAAGAAGATTTTTTTGGAGCCATTGGTTGGCTTGCTCGTGAAAATAAGATTCGAAAGGACAAAAGAACGTTTAAAGTTGGAGATACAAATTTAACTAAAAAAATCGGTGCTGATGCGGGTAAAGTTTGGGAAGTTTTACACAAACGAAATGATTTAGATATCTCTGGTATTGCCCGTCTTTCTAAAGTTAAAAAACGAGATTGTTATTCAGCAATTGGTTGGCTTGCTCGAGAGGGAAAGGTCACTGCAAAAATCGCCGTACGTAAAAAATAATTCTTCATTTTTTTTACGTCGGTTTTTTTTATTTATTTTCAAACAAAAACTTATATTCAGTTTTTAAGTTTAGTTTAATTATTTGACGATAATGAAATCTGAAATTAGAATTCTTGGCTTAGATGATGCGCCTTTTACATTTACTGATTCATCTACGGATGTTGTGGGAGTAATTATGCGTGGAAATCATTATCTTGAAGGTGTTTTGCATGACACTATTTCTGTTGATGGATCTGATGCAACAACTGTTTGTGAGCGCATGATTACGAAAACAAGGCATGTTAAACAATTAAAAGCAATTTTGTTTGATGGAGCAACGATGGGTGGATTTAATATTATTGATAGTGAACAAATCTGGAAAAAAACAAAGGTTCCAGTAATTACAGTTACTAGGAAAAAACCTGATTTCGAAAAAATTGAATTAGCGTTAAAAAAACATTTTTCTGATTGGGAAAATCGGCTTAATCTTTTGGAAAAAGGAAAGCTTCAAAAGATACAAACATCTCATAATCCTCTTTATATTAACTGCTTGGGAATTAGCTTAGCAGAAGCAAAAGAAATAATAACGCTTGCGACCATACGCGGGGTTATACCTGAACCACTTCGCGTTGCTCATATTATCGCATCAGGTATTTCAAGAGGTGAGTCATATGGGAAAGCCTAAAGCAGTTGTTAATGTACACGATTGCCTTACTTGTGGTGGTTGTGTTTCTATTTGTCCAGTTGATGCTATTATTATGAAAAATAAGGTCGCTTTTGTTCATCCTGAAAAATGTACGTCATGTGAACTTTGTGTGAATACTTGTCCAGTTGGCGCAATTTCAATGGAGGATTAAGATATGATGAAATATGATGCAGTTATTGTTGGAGCAGGGCCTGCTGGAAGTGTAACTGCTCGTTTTGCTGCTGAATCAGGAGCAAAAGTATTACTTATTGACCGGCGGCCTGAGATTGGAATTCCAGTGCTTTGTGGTGAAGGGATCAGTCAACGAATCGATAACTGGAATATGCTTGAAGGATCTGATTGGATAGCAACAAAGATGGATGGAGCTAAGATTTACTCACCAGATGATACCATGGTTACCCTTTCTAAAGAAATGGCCGGTAATGAAACCGGATATGTTGTGTATCGAGATCGTTTTGATAAGGAACTTGCTAGGCAAGCTGGTAAAGCTGGTGCTGAATTACTTTTGAAAACTGAAGCAGTTAGCTTGGTGAAAAAGAATGGTAAGATTGCGGGTGTAAAGGTTGATCAATTTGGTGAAGAATTTGAGATTGAATCAGATATAGTGGTTGCATGTGATGGCGTGGAATCTAAGGTTGGAAAATGGGCTGGGATTAATACCACAGTGAAACCAGTGGATTTAGAGACTTGTTTTCAGTACACTCTTGAAAATGTGAATTGGCCAGAGGATTATGCTGAATTTTATCTTGGTAAGAATCGAGCTCCTGGAGGTTATGTGTGGGTGTTTCCAAAAGGTGATGGTGAATTTAATGTTGGTATTGGCGTATTAGCAAGTTTGAGTTCTCCGGGAAAGCCTAAAGCATTGTTGGATAAATTTATTGATGATCATCCAGGTTTGAAAAAAGGAAGTCCAGTTAGGATGTTGACTGGTGCTGTGTCGGTTGCCAAACCAGTTGAAACCGTACGAGATAATCTGTTACTCGTTGGTGATGCTGCCAGACATGCTGATCCTATTACTGGTGGCGGGCTTACAACGTCACTAGAAGGTGGAAAGATTGCGGGTGAAGTGATTGGTGATGCGGTTGAGCAACAAAAGTTTGATAAAGAATTTTTAGAAACTTATGAGAAACGATGGAAACAAGCATTCGGACAGAAACTGTTACGGAATTATGTCGTAAAAGAAATCATGCTTGATCTGGAAGATAAAACCCTGAATATGCTTGCTGATTCGTTAAAGGAGTATAAGTTTGAAGAGTTTAGTACGTTGAGTTTAGTAAAGGCATTAGTATTGAAACATCCAACGTTACTAATGAAATTGAAACCATTAATGAAACTTTCAGAGAAATCAAAGGAAGATAAATAAAAAAATAGGGTTTAATTATGAAGTGGGGCGTGGTTTGTAGTGCTCATACGAAACGGTCCATTGCTTTAGCCAAGGAGATAGTATCGTTTCTTTCTGATTATGGAGTCGTCTTGGCTGAGGAAACCATTGCAGGAAAATTATCAATTCAAGGGTTTTCGTTTGAACAAATCAACAATGAATGTGATATCGTAGTAACAATCGGTGGTGATGGTACTATCATTCGGGCGCTTGCTGATGTGGAAAAACCATTGTTTACTATTAATTCCGGTGGTATGGGTTTTTTATCTGAAGTAGAATCAAAGTTTGCATTACAAGGCTTAAAAAAAGTGATTAACAAAGAGTATAATGTTGAAGAACGAGCAAAACTTCGTGTTGACATTGAAGGACTTGATGAGTCACTACCTGAAGTTGCAAATGAAATAACATTGCAAACAGCTCGGATTGCAAAGATTATGTATTTTCATATTTTTGTTGAAGGTGAATTACTTGAGACTATGGGTGCTGATGGCGTGATTGTGGCTACGCCAACGGGTTCAACGAGTTATGCGTTAAGTGTTGGTGGCCCGATTATGGATCCAACGGTTGAAGCAATGATTATTGCACCTCTTGCTCCTTTTCGATTATCTGCCCGGCCATGGGTAGTTCCATTGAAGAAGAAAGTGCAATTACAAGTGCTTCCAAAAAGTAAGGAGACAAAACTGGTGATTGATGGGAATTATGCACTTGATATAGAAACGGATCAAAAGATTACGGTGAGTGAATCTGAGCATAAAGCTCGGTTTATTCGATTTGGTGAATCTTTTTATCAGATGGTGCGATTGAAATTGGTGCGATAACAAGTATGAACTGGTTTTTTAGAAAAAAGAAAAAAGCGGATGTTTCTCCGAAAAAATGGTTGATTACCAAGCAATGTTTATCCTTAATCTGTGAAAGTGCTAAATCGGTATATCCTAATGAGTTTGCAGGATTACTTAGGGTTGATGATGAACGAAAAGACGTAATTACTGAATTAGTTCTCATTCCTGGAACGATTAGCGGAAGTCAACATGCGTTGTATCGAATGCATATGAAACCAGTTGATTTTAGTATTGTTGGCACGGTTCATAGTCATCCTTCTGGATCGTTTTATCCTTCTGAAGCGGATTTGCAATTATTTCGAAAATATGGCAGAGTGCATATTATTATCGCCCGTCCTTATTCTGATGAATCATGGCAATCTTATGATGGACAAGGAAATACAGTTGAGATACGTATTATTTAAATAAACTCAATTGTATGTTGTTTACTGCGTTGAAATTGGTGATGGGATGAACAGTGAAGCAATTGATGTTGTCATTTTTGCTCCATTAGCCCCGATCTTTGGGTTAATTTTGTTCTGGTTTATTCAATTGATTTTTATTGAAATTCAAAAAAGTTTATTGAATCAGTTGAGAAGTACTCATGATGCATTGATTCGGTTCACAAATTTCATTGGGATTTTTTTTCAAACGGTTTGCCATGCGTTAGGATACACACTTACTCGAAGTGGGATTTCTCGATTCTATTTAAGTGTTGACTATGGAAAAGTAGACCCAAAAAAGAAGAAATCAGGTGTGTTTGAATGGTTAGTTAACATGTTTTTGTTCATTGGACCATTTTTCCTTCCACCATTCTTATTACTTGCTTATTTCTTTTTGGTATCAACGAATGGATTTCCATTGATGCTGCAGTCTCAGTTCACTTTCGCTGAGAACTTTATTGCGTTTGGAAGTAATTTATTTGCGTTTTCAAAGGACCTCGTGTTTTTCCTTGGAGCAATTGATTTGTTTCATCCAGCTCATCTAGGCTTTTTCTTATTGTTTATCTTACTTGGTCTTGGTATCCGTCCTAGTTACATTGGAAAGCGTCCCATGGAAAAAGTTGATATGTTTTATGATCTGAAAAACATTAGATACAATATTTTGCATAAACCATTGTACATCCTCATTGGCGTGTTAAGTGCATACATTTTTTCTTATCTTAATGTGTTCTTTGAGCAATCCTTATATGTAGCAATGTTTTCATTTTTCGGGTGGGCGTCAATCCTTGCTATTTTTGCTTTGGTTTATGCTGAAGTCCTTTTATTTTGGATTTATATTCTGGATGATCTTCCACTTGGTTTTCGCATAATAAATTTACTGGTGCTACCTATTAGTTACAGTTTGCTTCGAGTTTTGTTTTATTCATTATCATGGCCTTTTGCACCTCAAATTGGATTTTGGGGATCTGTGATTATTACGAGTGTTGTAACCATTTTATTATTACAGCTGTTGACCAATAAGTTTAAAACGTTGTTTCCGATGAATTCGATACGCGGAACGAGTGGTGGGAAAAAATAATGGAAGAAGATGAATTATTAAATCGGGAAGAAGTTGAGAAAATATTATCGCCTCATCCACTGTCCTTTATGGGACTTCAGTCTCTTTGCATCTTTCTTATTGCTTGGGGCTTGATTTTTGGTTGGTTAGTAAATTTTTCTGATTTCGGAGGATTATCTGAAAATGCATTATTACAAATTGCTGTTTGGGGACTTGTACTTCTAGTAGTATCTGTAATTGCGTCGATCATCAAAGTGTTATGGCGGATTTTTTTCTTGTATTTAACAGTGGTCTTAGTTGCGTTAGGAGTTATCTGGTGGTTGAATTTGTTTGATGCTGTTGGTTTATTTCTCCCAGTGTATACCGTTGTTGTTTCGATTATTGGGTTTCTTCTGGTTGAATTGTTTCGGAGGTCGCATAAATATATCATTTCAAATCAACGTATCGTGTTTAAAGGTGGAATTATTACTAAAGAACAACGAACGCTTCGTTATGATAAAATATCTGATGTGAACACCAAACAAGGAATTCTTGGTCAGATCTTTAGTTTTGGAACTATCATTCCAATTAGCCAATCCGGTTTTGGTTTAGGTAGTGATCAATCCTTTGCTGGTGGCGGAGTGCACGGAAGTGGAAGCAAGCGAGTTGGCTTGTTCGGATTTTTTGGTGGTGGAAGAGAGGTTCAAACTCCAAGAACCAGAAGTTATTATGAACTTCACGGAGTTTACCCGTTCAAAGAGATTCGAAAGATGGTTGAACAATTAGTTCAGGGTAGTGAAATCAGTCAGTATCAGAAACAGCAAGTAGATTATCAAGAGGAACAACGTGATTTTCAAAAAGAACAACGAGATCTTCAGAAAGAGATGAAGGATCTTTTGAAAAAACAACAGGAACTTTCAAAATCTGATGAAGACGGAGGTTCTGAGTTCAGTAATTTAGATTGATTTACCAAAAAGTTAAAAAAAGAGATTTAAACGTAGTAATCTGCATTCTAGAGATGCTGGTTTGATTTATGATTCCAAAAAAAGTATTTTTAACGAAAGGTCATGGGACACATCGTCACCGGTTACAATCATTTGAATTAGCCTTACGTGACGCAGGAATTGCAGCATGTAATATTGTTAATGTTTCTAGTATCGTGCCGCCACATTGTACACTAATAAGTAAAGAAGAAGGGATTTCTCTTCTTCATCCAGGGGAGATCACATATTGTGTACTTAGCGAAGTGCATACGAAAGATCCTAAAACAATAGGTGCATCAGTGGGTCTTGCCATTCCTGAATCTAAGGATGAATATGGATACATCGCTGAATATCATGAGCCAGAAGGATCAGTGAGTGATTTGAAAAGTTCTGTTGAAGAACTTGCTATTTTAATGCTTGCAACAACAAAAGGTGTTACTGCAAAAAAGAGTGGAAAAAATCAAGTTTCTGATGATGAAATCATTAATCAGTTTAAGGATCAAATGAGAACTGATAGTGTTGCTGATATGGTACAGCATACTGATTCGAATCGTTGGTCAACAGTTGTTGCAGTAGCTGTTTTTATAGAGTGATTATACATAAAAACCTGAAGAGAAATACTTGATTTTGTTCTATGATTCTGGGTTAGATAGTTGCAAAATACTTTATATAGTGAGTTGTTACCTTTACAATATAATTCATGTCGAGGTGAGATGCAGTATGATTGAAGAATTTGTTAAAAAATTCGAAGAACTTCGTATCGAAGATGTTCCCTCTGTCGGAGGGAAAAATGCTTCTCTTGGTGAAATGATTCGTAATCTTCATGAGAAAGGTGTTTCTGTTCCTGGTGGATTCGCGGTTACCGCGTATGCGTATAAATACACCATGGAAGAAGCTGGAATTGACAAAGAAATCGAACAAATACTTTCTGATCTGAACACAAGTGACGTAAGAAATCTTGCAGAACGGGGAGAAAAAATCCGGAATTTGATTAAGAACACTCCTCTTCCAGATGAAGTATCTGAAGAGATTAAAAAACATTATAAGATGATGGAAGAAGAGTATGGCAATAATGTGGATGTTGCTGTTCGAAGTAGTGCTACAGCTGAGGATTTACCTGATGCAAGTTTTGCTGGTCAACAGGAAACTTATCTGAATGTGCAAGGTGAAGCGGAATTACTTGAGAAAGTACGAGAATGTTTTTCTTCCTTGTTTACGAATAGAGCGATTTCTTATCGTGAGGATAAGGGTTTTGATCATTTTAGTGTGTATCTATCTGTTGGCGTGCAAAAAATGGTGCGTAGTGATCTTGCCTCTTCAGGTGTGATGTTTTCAATTGATACTGAGAGTGGATTTAAGGATGCGGTGTATATCACTGGTGCTTATGGTCTTGGAGAAAACGTGGTGCAAGGAGCGGTGAATCCAGATCAGTTCTATGTGTATAAACCCACATTGAAAAAGGGATTTAGACCAATCCTTGAAAAGAAACTTGGATCAAAAGAACAACGGATGATCTATGGTGAAACAGGAACCATTCAGGAACAAGTATCTGAAGAAGATAAAAATCAATTTGTAATCAATGATGATGAATTATTAACCTTAGCGAAATGGGCAATGATTATCGAGGATCATTATGGTAAACCCATGGATATAGAATGGGCTAAAGATGGAAAAACCGGTGATTTGTTCATTGTTCAAGCTCGTCCTGAAACAGTTCATTCTCAAAAGGATTTTGCAGTCCTTGAAACCTATGTGCTTGATGAAAAAGGCGATTTGTTAGTGCAAGGTGAAGCAGTTGGCAGTAAGATTGGACAAGGAAAGGTTAATATTATTGAATCAGCAGCAAATATTCATCAGTTCAAAGAAGGACGAGTCCTTGTGACAGATATGACCGATCCGGATTGGGAACCAATCATGAAAATTGCTGGAGCTATTGTGACTAATCGTGGTGGTCGAACCTGTCATGCCGCAATTATCTCCAGGGAACTTGGCATTCCTTGCGTGATCGGTGCTGGTGATGCTTCTGATCGATTGAGTAGTGATCAAGAAGTAACCGTTGATTGTTCACAAGGTACGGGAAATATTTATGAAGGGAATTTGAAGTATCATGTGGAAACCGTTAAACTTGATAGTATTCCAAGAACAAAAACTAAGATCATGATGAATGCAGCGATTCCTGAAAAAGCATTTCAGCAGGCTCAACTTCCAAATGATGGGGTTGGTCTAGCTCGAGAAGAATTCATCATTAACTCTCATATTGGTATTCATCCATTGGCATTACTTGAATATGAGAAATTAAAGCAGATTACTAATGATAATCCAAAGATAGCAAAAGTCATTGAAATCATTGATAAGAAAAGTGCTGCGTATGAGGATAAAATCACATTTTTCGTTGAGACGCTAGCACAAGGAATCGCTAAAATTGCTGCTGCGTTTTATCCAAATGATGTTATCGTTCGCATGAGTGATTTCAAAACAAATGAATATGCAAATCTAGTGGGTGGTTTCCTTTATGAACCTGAGGAACATAATCCAATGATCGGATGGCGTGGTGCTTCTCGATATTATGATGATAAATACAAACCTGCTTTTGGATTGGAATGTAGGGCACTTAAAAAGGTTAGAGATGAAATGGGTCTAACGAATGTGAAACCGATGATTCCATTCTGCCGAACTCCCGATGAGGGAAGAAAGGTCATTGATGTATTAAACGAGTATGGATTAAAACAAGGTGAGAATAATCTTGAAGTGTATGTGATGTGTGAGATTCCATCAAACGTAATCTCAGCTGATCAGTTCGCTGATATTTTCGATGGTTTTAGCATTGGATCAAATGATCTTACCCAGTTAACATTAGGATTGGACCGGGATTCGGATCTAGTGGCTCATATCTTTGATGAACGAAATGATGCAGTGAAACGATTGATTGCACAAGTCATCGAAACAGCTCATAATCATACACCTCGAAGAAAAGTTGGTATTTGCGGACAAGCTCCATCTGATTTCCCAGAATTCGCAGAGTTTTTAGTGGAACAGGGAATCGATAGTATTTCACTGAATCCAGATACGGTTGCAAAAACAAGGATTAACGTTTCAGAAAAGGAACAAAACATTGCGGTTGCTACCGCATAATCCTTACTTTTTTCTTTTTTTTGTATAGAAACAGTTAACAAATCATCATTGTTTTTCATATATGGTTAAAAATGAAGTTCATTCCATTATTACAAACTGATCATATTAAAAATGCAAAGCAAATCGCTGATTTATTTACTCACTTAAACACTGATGGTAAAACGGTGTCTTCAGCATATATCCTTGATGTT
>CAYPUK010000007.1:0-43985 GCA_964414035.1 uncultured Thermoplasmatales archaeon
AAGAAGGTTACATGCTTTGTTGGGCAATATTAACCTGTTTTTGTTGCGCTTCACTATTATACAAGTATTGAATGAGATCGACTAATCGATTTGAATAACCCCACTCATTATCATACCAAGATAAGATCTTAACGAAACTTCCATGATCGCCGATCATTTTGGTACTTAATCCATCAATAATCGATGAATGTGGATTACCAATGATGTCCACACTGACAATGGGTTCCTCAGTGTATTCCATGATGCCATGTAGACTGTTTTCTGAAGCGTGTTTTAACGCTTGATTTACTTCATCCCGAGTTACATCTTTTGATAATCGACAAGTGAAATCAGTGAGTGATCCATCTGGGGTTGGTACTCGTACCGCCATCCCATCAAGTTTGCCTTTTAGTGATGGAAGAACCATGGTGACTGCTTTTGCAGCTCCTGTGGTGGTTGGAATGATACTTGTTGCAGCAGCTCGAGCTCTTCTAAAATCCTTATGAGGGAAATCAAGGATTCGTTGATCACCAGTATATGAATGAATGGTGGTCATTAATCCTTCTTCAATACCGAAATTATCATGAAGCACTTTGATTGGGGGTGCAAGGCTATTAGTTGTACAGGATGCATTAGAAATGATGCGATGTTTCTCTTGATCATATTCATGTTCATTAACGCCAAGTACAACGGTAAAATCTGGATTTGTTGCTGGTGCTGAAATCACGACTTTATCTGCACCTGCATGTAAATGTTTCATTGCACCTTCTCGTTTCCTGAAAAGTCCTGTTGCTTCTACCGCGACATCGATATCGTAATCTTTCCAGGGGAGTTTTTCAGGGTTTACTTGTGAGAAAAATTTGATGAATTTATTGTTAACTTGAATGCCATCTTCTTGTTTTTCAACGGTTCCTTTGAACCGACCGTACACTGAATCATATTTGAGAAGATGTGCGAGAATATCAACATTACCTAAATCATTTATTGCAACGATTTCAAATGTTTTTCCATATTGTTCATGTGCTACTGCAGCACGAAGAACATTTCTTCCTATTCTTCCGAATCCATTTATTGCAACTCGTATCATCCCGTCCACTCACAAACTAATATCATTATTTCTATTTAAGCATTCCGACGAGATGGGTTTCAGTTGCATTAGTGATTTCAACTAATCTTTGTTCTCCGAGTGGTACTTGTTTTGGTATGATGACTGGTTTGTAATTCATTGATCTGGCGATGGTGGTTTGTTTTGTTCCTTTTGTTAAGGTAAGTACGTTCATGGTTTTTCCAAGGTATCGATTGTTTCGATCTCTAGTTAGTTTCTTACAAAGAGCGGTGAGTTCTCTGGATCGTTGTTTTACGATTTCAGTTGGAATTCGCCCGTTCATTTTTTTTGCTTTCGTAAATGGTCGAGCGGAAAACCGGGTGATGTTTACCACGTCTGGTTTTATTCGTTGTAATACTTGTTTTGTTTGGTTGAATTGTTCATTTGTTTCTCCAGGAAATCCAACGATTGCATCAGTGGAAAGAGTAAGATTCGGATTCTTCATTCGAAATTCAGATATGATTTTTTCTGCGTCTTCAACGTGGTATCCCCGATTCATTTTTTGTAAAATCGTATTATTCCCTGATTGAATGGGAAGATGTAAAAATGAATAGATCTGAGGATGATTAAAAAGAGGTAAAAGATCTGGCATAATCCTTGAAGCTGTTCGTGGATTCATCATCCCCACCCGAATCATTATAGAATCTGAAATGGTTACGATGTTGTTAAGAAGATGTGGTAATGAAGAGTGTTGATCTAATCCGTATGAAGCAGTGTCTTGAGCAGTGATCTGGATTTCTTTACAGCCTTGGTTAATTGCATCTTTTACTGAAGAAATAATTGCTTTCTTTGGATAACTATAAAGGTTTCCTCGTGCTAAATGAGTAATGCAATACGTACAAGAAAAAAGACATCCTTCGGCAATAGCAATTGGAGCAATAAGATGTGAGCATTGTTTTGGTGCAAATGCTTTTTGATACATGCTTTCATCAAGTTTTTTGCCATCAAGCAAGTCAAAGAATTGATGTATCTTTCGTGGTGGTAAAAGCAATGCTTGTGGAAAATGATTTTTTAATAGATCTTGTTGAATAGATGCCATACATCCAGCGATCACTAGTTTTTTATCGGTATTCACTAGTTCTTTGATTCGATGAAGCATGCGTTGTTCCGTAGTATCAATCACCGTACAAGTAAGAATGACAAGGACATCCGCATCATCAACGTTGGTAACAAGATGGTGTTGTGGATGCTTATGAATGAGTCCTTTGAGTAGATTCGCATCACTTTTATTTGCTGTACAACCGTAAACTTCAACGTAAACCTTCATATTGATAAAAAAATGAAAGAAATAATTGTGTATTTAACTGCTTGCTTCCGAGAATCGGTTGATGACAAAGGATTGATCTAGATTTGATAAGAAAAATCCAGCGCGAGGCCCTCGTTTTTCTCCAAGAATTGCCTTGTATACTGCAGTGAATGCTTGTTTTGGTGAAAGACTTTGGTCTTCAGCAATGTTATAGATTAGATTATGGATGTTTTCAGCGGTCCATGAAATCGTATCTGCACTTGATGAGATCTCTTGTAATACTTTTTTTTCTTCATCTGAAAAATCAATGTTTGGAAGCTTTTTTTGGACTTTGAATCGAACTGCTTTTGGAGCGAAATGATTTAACCAATACTCTGCATGTTCCTTTCGTCGTTTCAAATGATGTTCATCATCTTTACTAATGGTATCAGGAAGTTGTCCGGTTCGATACAAGATGTTTTTGATATCTTCCCATGATTCACCGATTTGAACGACCGTTACCAAATGTCGGAATGGAATTTGATATGGAATCGATGTTGGAATACGGCTAGGTTGAGATAATTCATAAACTGCATCTAAATCCTTCCAGCCTTTGATGCGTTCTTCCTCACCAAAATACATACGTTCCACTTGATCATATTCATCAACGAGATTCAACAACCCAAAGCCGGGATCAAAAGTAATATGTTTCGTTGGTTGATTTTTCATAATCAAAAACCGTAATACTTCAGGCGGTGTCATCTGTAACATTTCATTTGCACTTAACGCCGTTCCCTTTGAACTATGCATTGCTCCTTTTCCTTTGAGAAGGATGAATTCATACATAGTGTAGTCTGGTGGTTTGTAATCATAGATTTTTTCAACGATTTCCTCACCGGTCTCTCTAGCTCCGCCAGTGGTTCCAAGATCCTTTCCAAATGGTTCAAAGGTTACGCCTAAGATTTTCCATCGAGCAGGCCAATCCACTCGCCAGGGGAGCTTACCGATGTCATCCTTTCGTATATCACATTTGCCTGAATGACCACATTCACAACTATATTCAATATAAGGATATTCATACAGCTCTGGTTTAGTAGTTGTCAAGCGATGACATTTCTCACATTTCACATTAAATGGAAGCCAGTGTTTAGGTAGTGTTCGTTTTGAAACTCGTTCGATGATTTCCTTAATCTCATTCGTTTTTTCTAATGCAGTTTCAATAGCTTTCTGATACACACCAGTTTTATACATTTCACTTGCTCGATACACGGTTGGCTCGATTCCTATTTCTTGTAATGAATCAAGAAAGGCAAACAGGTAATGATCTGCGTAACTGTCATGTTCGCCACAGGGACAGGGGATTTCAGAGATAGGTTTTCCCACATATTGCTCATAGGTTTTTGGTAGATAAGGATAGACCTTCCGTAAATGATCGTAATCATCAGCGATGTAAATGAATTCTGCATCTGCTCCCTGTTTGATTAATGATCGGTACACCGCATCTGTAGTGAGCACTTCTCTCATATTTCCAATATGAATGGGTCCTGATGGAGTAATTCCAGTAGCCAGCACATGATGATCTGCTTTCGGAGCAAGTTTTTTTGCTAAGACGTCAGCCCAATGCATATTCACGCACCAATAGACAATGTTTTAAATGTTTTACTCATGAAAAAAGAGAAAAAAGAAAGAAAATAGTGGATCCATTTAGATGACTCGTGCTCGGATCAATGCGCGTAATGGAACCTTACTAATGTTATCTTGTGCTCGTTTATTTAAAATCGCAAGACACAATTGAGGTTTTCCTTTTTCCTCTTTGGTAGAATTAATTGCTTTTCGGAATGTTTCACCAGTTCCAACCATGTCATCTACGATGACTACGTTTTTATCTTTCACTGTTGCAAAATTAGAAGAGAACAGACCAGGTTTTTCATAATGTGGTCGGAAGACCGCTAGTTCCAAACCAAGTTTTTCAGCAACAAACGTAGCATAGGGGATTCCATTCAATGCAACACCGACAACAGTGTCTATTTGCAACTCATTTTTTTCCATTTCTTCTAAGAGAACATCGCAAAGAGCATCAGCAATAAATCCCATTCTTGATGGATAGACTCCAATGCTTGTCCATCCTATTTTGACGTCTCCCTCGGGTTTTTTATCTTTTCCTTTGTTAAGAAGCCAAACGGCTGTTTCCTTTGAAACATT
Source organism: uncultured Thermoplasmatales archaeon (assembly GCA_964414035.1). Lineage (GTDB taxonomy): Archaea > Thermoplasmatota > E2 > DHVEG-1 > DHVEG-1 > EX4572-165. The sequence continues at coordinate 4,512 of CAYPUK010000007.1, forward strand.
AAGGTCATCAGCAATTTCATGATCGGTAAGCCCACTTTCTTTAAGTTTTAAGGCTTTTTTTATCAGCGTATCAATTTCCTTCATAATTATCTCACCCTTTTGAAGTATGTATAGGAAAACGCTATTTAGATTTTTGCTCAAAACAAAGAAGTGAAGGAAAAGACATAAATAGATGTTATCTATGTAAGAAATACGAGTATTTACAAGAGGTCGATGAAGACATATGGCTAAGAAAAATAAAGGTGAAGGCTTTCATTCATCTGCAGGACTTATTCGATATTACGATGCTGAAGAAAAATCATCAATTAAGATTCCACCATGGTTTGTTGTAGCCATGAGTGTTGCAACGATGATTATTATTACTGTTGCTCATTTAACTATTGAACTTTAAAATTTTTTTAGAAAATCTTTTTTTTCTCTTTTCCAAGTTGTTTTTTTAATCTTTTTTTAATGTTTCAATAGTTAATGTTTTTGCTTTTTGAAGTGCTTCATCAATGTTTTCTTTTTTTGGTCCACCACTCTGTGTCATCTTTGGGCGTCCACCACCGCTTCCACCGATGATGGTTCCCACAGTTGGAGCGATTTCTTTTCGAAGGTCGATCTCTACATTATCTGATGCAGCTGAGGTGATTTTCTTTCCATCATAAATATGAACGACCATGTTTCCTTTTTCAATTAAAGCTCCAGCAGTCGCATTTGATTCCGTCTCTGTTTTTGCGGTAAGCACTTTTATATCCGTACCGGGGATTTGATCTGCTTGATCAAGTAAAGAGCTAATTTCTTCTTCTGAAATTGATTTTTTCTTTTTCTTTGATTTCTTCCAAATGGTAAACAAATGATTTCCAGCGTCACTTAACGTAGTAACTTCTTTGTTTTCTGGAAGAAGATCCTTTGCTTCTTTTAAGAATCGTTTTAAGGTTTTTGGAAGTTGATCTACAGGCACTGAGAACTGATCTGAAAGCGTAGTGATCTGATTTGAGATATGATCTTGTTGTTGAATCGTGTAAATCGGTTTTAGAGTGTTAATAAGAGTATCATAGAGTTGTTGTTCTTCTTTTTGAAATGCATCAACCATTTCTCCAGCAGCAAAGAACACTCGGTTTACTCCATCCTGAATACGTTCAGATTTTAGAATTCGAATTTTTTCAATTTCACCGATATTATTCAAATGTGTTCCACCACAGGCTTCAACATCGACTCCAGGAATATTTAACACCCGGATGCTATTTCCAGGCGGAACGCCACCTTGATATAATCTGAATCCATATTTTTCTTCAGCAGTATTTCGATCAAATACATGTTTTTCAACGGGTATTTCTTCATTGATAAATTTATTAGCTTGTTTTTCAACGGCATGAATTTCTTCTTCAGAAAGACTTTTAAAATGAGCAAAGTCAAAACGAGCGTTTTCCACGGCTAATTGAGATCCAGCTTGCCAAACATGATCACCAAGAACTTTTTGTAATGCTCCGTTGACTACGTGTGTTCCAGTGTGATGTTTCATCAGTTGATAACGTCTCTTCCAATCTATTTTTCCATGAATCTTTTCTCCGACTGAAACCTTTCCTTTAATATGGTGAAGGATGGCATTTCCTTCCTTTGTCACGTTTTCAACTGGATATGTTTTTCCTGAAGACGTTTTTATTTCACCTTTATCTCCGGGTTGTCCACCGCCATCGGGGTAAAACGTGGTTTGATCAAAGATGGCTATGGTTTTATTATTTTCTTGCTCAGTCCAAATGATTTCTGCATCGAATTCTTTTTGATAATGATTCTGATAATATAGTGGAATGGTTTTTGGAAGATTTTTTTGTTCTTTGTGTTCCTGAGTGTGTTTTTCTTCTTTTGAATGTAGATCTGCAACCATGGATTCAAAATTTTCTGGAATGGTGATGGTAACATTTTGTTTTTCAGCTATTGATTGAACGATATCTGGTGGCATTCCATGTGTATCATACAAAGTGATTAAGGTGTCATCATCGATTTTTTTGTTTTCTTTAAGTAATCGATGCACCATGTTTTTTCCTTTTTGCAAGGTTTCATGGTAGCGTTTTGTTTCGGTTTGAATCATGTCATGGATTTGTTCTTTTTGCTGTGCAAGAGATGGAAAATCATGTTGTAATTTGTTAATATGTAAATCAATGATGTTTTCTAATGGTTCGGAAATATTGAGTTGTTCGATGAAACGAAGTGAACGGCGAATTAGCAATCGGGCTAGATACCCTGCTTTTACGTTTGATGGAACAATGCCATCACCAAGCATGAAGGCTAAGCTTTTAGTGTGATCTGCAAGAGACATGATCACTGGTTCGTTATTGTTTTCTGTTGTATGATTTTTGATCCATTCGATTATATCTGGAAAAACGGTTTCATACACGGTTTTTGTTCCTTGCGTGATCCAAGCGATCCGTTCAAGACCGTAACCGGTATCAACAATGTTTAATGGATTTTGTTCATAGGTTTCATTGCCGATATTGTATTCTCCGTTGTCCGATTCTTTCATGTTCATAAATACAAGTGTTGCGATTTCAAGTCCGCCAGCTAGTACTTCAAGGCAAGGTCCGGCGTTTCCCCCGCCGTGCCAGAGTTGTTCTTTATAGGTGATTGCTTTTCGTGGAAGTCCGATGGTATTAACAAAGAAATCATCACAATATGCAACGGTTTGTTCTTTCCAGTAGATTTCGTCAATGTTTTTGTTGAATGCATGATGCCCCATCATTTCAAATGTGGTTAAGTGACGACCGCTTTTTCCAACTTCATCTAAGTCATTTAAGCGAATGCATGGTTGAGAGATTGCTAATGGATTAGCTGGAGGTGGTACTTCACCGGAGGTAACATGAGGTTGAAAATCAGCAATGGATGCGATGGTAAGATAGATGTCTGATCTCCAGCGAGCAACCACGGGGTATCGTTCACCTGTTTTTGGATACCATAAACGGGTATGATTATGATGTTGAAAATAAGAAAGAAATGCTTCTCTTACCTCCGTTAGTGTTAATTGTTTTTTGCCAAGAGGATCATTAATAAAATGAAATGGGACACAAGGTTGATCCCCACAGCGGTCCATGGATGGATCTAATGTCCAAAAATATGCACCGCAATTGGAACATTTTTTTCGAGTGTATCCATGATTGTGAAAATATTGTAAGTCTAGTTGTTCTTTGAGGAATTCATTCATTGTTTTTCACCATTGACTTATCTTGTTTTTTGGTGGAATGGTTCAGGGTAATTATTGTTCTCTCTTTAATACTTGTCCCCCTTCTAGTAATAACTGATTTTTAGGGATAAATTCCTGAGAAAATAAAAATAGATGCTTACTGATGGAAAAGGGGTTATTCTAAGTGTATTGAAAGTTTTTCTTCCCGGGCTAACCAGCCGATTGCTTTGTAAATCTCTTGAGTTGGAAGTTTTGATTCCTGTATGATATCTTGAACGTTTGCGGTTCCACATTCGTTAAGAACATGCCAGATAATACCAGCGTTTGATCCAATGCTTGTGGTTAAATTTGTTGGTGCGATAGAATATCGACCATGATGATAAGAGATTTTATTTTCTCTAGCTAGCCAGCCAATTGCGATTTCAACTTCATACATTCGAAGATGAGTTTCCTTCATGATCTCATCAATTGGTAACGATTCGTTCTCTGAAAGCGTATTCCACACAAAACCTGCATTTCTTCCAAACTGTTCAAGGGTATTAATCATTGTTATTTCTTCACCATCACCAATTCGTTCAGACTGTATATTTGTTGTTTGTTATTTAAAAATATTTTTATTGAATAATATTATAAAAAATTTTCATAGATTCCTATCTGTTGCAAACGTTACCAAAGATATATATAGGTAAACTATAATAATATTGGATTGATTCTTCAAATCAAAATGTTTATATGTGATTAAATGCTAAATCACTCGAAATACTTAAGAAACACTTCTTATTTTACCCTAAAAGTTAAAACACAGAAAATAGAGGTTTGTCATGGCTGAAACAGTTGAGCAATTAAGAACGAAAAGAGATGATTTGCAATCCAAAGCAAATGAACTCAAAGAAAAACGAGATGGCCTTCATAAAAAATCTAAAGAACTTGCTGAAGAACGAGATACGATTAATGCAACTATCCGATCTATAAGAAATCAGATCAATGATCATAAGAAGAGACGTGATGATCTTAACGAGCGAGTCAAGCATGCGAAAGGTCAACGAAATAAACTAAATGAAAAAAGCAAGGATATGAAAAAAGAGATTAGGACCTTGGAACGAAAAAGAACGTCTGCAAGTGGTGAGGACCTTATCAAACTGAGAAAACAACTCAGAGCTTTAGAAACCGAACAAATGACTCAGGCCATGTCTCCTCAAAAAGAGAAAAAGCTCATAGAAACTATCTCGGATATTAACAATAAGATTAAAAAGCAAGAAGAGGAACTCAGCAAGGATCCTAAATTAAAAAAAGCTTTTGAAGAAAAAGAAGTGTTTAAACAAAAAGCTGAAAAACAACATGAAACCGTTGAAGAACTTGCTTCACGAGCACAAAAAGAACATGAAGAAATGATCAAATTGATTAATAAACTTGATAATCACATCAAAAAAGTTAATCAAATACAAGAAAAAATTGTGAACACTAAAATCGAAGCAGATGATGTTCATAAAAACTTCATTGCTCATGTTGATCGTATTCATGAACTTGAACGGGAAATAACCTCGTTAAAAGAATCCACGTATAAAAAGAAGAAGAAAGCCGAAAAGACATCAATGCATAAAGAAGCAAATGATATCTTCGAACGATTCAAGCGAGGCGAGAAATTAAGCACTGAGGATTTAATGACCCTTCAAAAAGCAGGATTAATCTAATAATGCAAAAAGACTGAAACAATTGCTGATGCGATTAAAAAATGGTATTAAAAGATATGTTTAATAGGTGAGAACACAATACCTTTTACTCGTGGAATGGGAGATTTATATGCAATGTGAATTATGTGGAAAAGATTGTGGGGGACACTGTAAACCAGCTATGGTTGATGGTGTTAAAATGATGCTTTGTCCTGGATGTATGAAACATGGCAAAGGGGTAAAAGAGATCCGAGGAACACCGAATCGTGTTCAACGCTCCTTGTTGAAACGTCAACGCCGTCATCGTGAAAAAGACGTGTATCAAAAAATGGACCGAGAAATAATTTCAGAATGGGGATCGGTCATTAAGGATGCACGTAAGAAAAAAGGCTTAACTCGGGAAAAACTTGGGTTTAATATTGGTGAACGAACGGTAACCATTTCAAAAATTGAAAATGGTGAGTTACGTCCATCTGATGATGTTGCAAAGAAACTGGAAAAAGAATTATCCATTACCTTATTTGAAGAAGTAAAAGAAGTTCATGCTCCGGTCTCGCAGCATTCAGATCAAGGTCTTACCCTTGGTGATTTCATAAAAAAAGAAGAGTAACCCTCATGGATGAAACAGTTATTCATCATGCAATACAAGCAGTAAGTATAGGCAGTTTGATCGTCTATCCAACGGATACATTGTATGCATTAGGTGCTAGCATTGCTAATAAGGATGCAGTGTCAAGGATTTTCTCTGTTAAAAAAAGACCGTTGTCTTTACCGTTACCTGTTGCTTTTTCTGATGAACAAATGATTTCTGATTATGTTTTTTTATCTTCTGTTGGGAAACGATTAGTTGAACATTTTCTTCCAGGTCAACTAACGCTTGTGTGTAAAAAGAAAGAGAAGATTCCTTCAGTGGTAACTGCTGGAAAAGATACGTTAGCAGTACGAATCCCTGATGATGATATTGCATTAACTATTATCAAAAAAACTGGTCCATTAGTGGTAACTAGTGCAAATATTCATGGTGAAAACCCTCCATTAACTGTTGATGAGATTCGGAAGGTGTTTAAACCTGGAATGGTTGAGGTGTTTGTGGATGATGGCCCCCGGTCTGGTACTCCTTCAACTATTGTTGATGTGACAACGTCTCAGCCGAAAATGCTAAGAGAGGGCAATGTTTCATTTGATGAGATTATGAGTGTAAGTGATGGTGTATGAACGAGGAGGTCTTTGATAAATATATGAAAGCAGGACGGATTGCAGCAACTGCACGGGATACTGGTGCGGATCATATCAAACCAGGTGTTTCTTTTTCTGAGATTGTTAATGAAATTGAATCTATTATTACTGATAATGGTGCAGGAATTGCGTTTCCAACAAATATTTCAGTGAATCATATCGCAGCTCATTTCACACCTCCAAAGGGTGATGGACATGTGTTTCACAAGGGTGATGTGGTCAAAGTTGATGTTGGTGCTCATGTTGATGGATACATTGCTGACACTGCTATAACCATTGAAGTTGAAACTAATGAGTATGAGTCTCTTAGAAAAGCATCAGCTGAAGCATTATCCAGTGCTATTTCATTGATGAAACCTGGTGTTAAACTTTCTATTATTGGAAAAACAGTTGAGGAAACCATTACAAAATATGGGTTTAAACCTATTGATAATTTAACGGGTCATAGTTTAAATCGATTTAATCTTCATTCTGGCATGTCTGTTCCTAGTATTGCATCTATGTCCTTTCAACGAAAACCTCGAACGGATGATGTTATCGCTGTTGAACCTTTTGCAACTATTGGTTCAGGTCATGTGATCTCTGGATCGGGAAGTCATATTTATTTATTGAAGAATGGTATGAATTTCCGCAGGCTTCGTGATCGCAGGAGTCGATTAATGATTAAGAAGTTACAACATCGTTTTCATTCCCTTCCGTTTGCATCTCGTTGGTGTGAAGGAGTTATCTCTCATGTTGATCAATCCTTACTTTGGTTAGAACAAAAAGGAATGCTGCATCATTTTCCTCAGTTGATCGAACAAAACAAAGGAATGGTTTCTCAGAAGGAACATACCATGATCATTACTGAGGATGGCTGTCAGGTGACCACTTATGGAAAAGACGATGAGCAATAATCAGCATGCAACTGATTCAATTATTCGATTTGAAACATTGTCTTGGAAGCAAATTGATGAATTAGATCGAATGAAAACACTTTTTTTTCTTCCAATCAGTCCATTAGAAGAGCATGGTCCTCATTTACCCGTTGGAACCGATCTGTTAACTGCACAGGATGCATCAACACAATCTATTAAACAATTACAAACTAAGTATCCTACTCATCAATTCATTCTTCTTCCCTCTGTTCCGTTAGGTTTTGCTGGATTTAGCACTGATTTTCCAGGAACCGTTTCCGTGTCCTCAAAAGTGGTCAAAAATGTTGTGTATCAGTATGGGAAGATGTTAGCAGAGCATGGTTTTTCAAATTTATTAGTTTGCTCTTATCACATGGCGTTAGCGCATCTAAAAGGGATTCATAAGGCGTTAAGCAAACTTCAACGAAAATATAAGATGAACTGTTGTGAACCCTGGAGTAGTGTGTTTTATAGTGATCAAATAAGTAAAGAAGAACCCACTCTTGATTTTGATACCAAAACTGAAGTGCACGCTGGTTTTCGAGAAACATCATTAATGAAATATACTCACCCAGAGTTAGTTGATAAAAAATATACGGATCTACCCTTGGTTTTTTCAGAAAAGATTTTTTCCCCGATTGCTGCATTCAAATCATTTAAACAACTTGGAATAAAAGATGGATACGTTGGATCTCCTTCAAAAGCCGATGAAACGTATGGAAAATGGTTTTTTGATCTCACCGTTAACACTTATGTTGATGCAGCGCGACGTATGATAAACCATGAACCATTACCGGATTTACCAAAAAATTTGAAACAGCAAATGAGATTATTGTTTTGGTTGTAATCGATTAAGTAAAGCTCCGATCATCAAGGGCATTAAAACAGTTGCATCTCCTTCAACAGTGATGTTATCTGAGTGTTCTTTTATTTTACCCCAAGAAATCGCTTCTCTTGTTTGCGCACCACTCAAACTTCCATCGTATTCAACCGCAGTCGTAATATACACGGTGTAATCAAGTCCATCTTTGAATTGATTCCACCATATAGTATGATGTTTGCTAATGCCACCACCAATAATGAACGCTCCACTTTTTTCTGCATCAAAAACTAAGTCGGATAAATCTTGTTCATCTTGTAAGAGATCAATAGTGAAATCTCTATGAGTTTGATAGAACATCCAAATTTGTGATCCAAAAGCACCATCAGTGATTCCAGGTACATAAATCGGAACCTTCTTTTTCCACGCCCAATATAAAATAGATTCTTTTCCCTTTGGTTCATTTTCAAGACGTTTTCCAAATTCTTCTGCTAATTCTTTTGTTGACCATTTCTTTTTTTGTTGATACAATTCATCAAGAACTGGCTGCATTTTCTCTTCGAGGATACTTCCATAGCATTCATTTGGAATGAATATATTACCAAGCCGATTTATTCCATGTTGGTGTAAAACATTATCATCTGCGATAAAAGATCCATGATAATAATCCCGCCATACTCGAGCAAGATCATGATCAAGTGTTCCAGCAGTAGTGATAATCACATCCACCAAATCGTGTTTGATCATATCTTTGATGATGCCACGAGTCCCAGTGGAACAGATACACGCCGGAAATGAAAGAAAACGAACACAGTTTTTTTCTTTGTTCATTTTTTCTAAAATGTTTACGCCTAATCCAATTTTTTTTGCTGTGAATCCTCCAGCATCATGTAACGCATTCACAAAATCAGGTAATGATTCGATATCTTTAATGCTGATATCTTTGATTGGTTTAAGATTCATAAGCAGTCATATCCTATTCATATGTAACAGATAATGCTCCATAACCCACACAGGAGCTACTGTCCGAACAGGTGTCATAAGATGTTCCATATTTAAGCAATTCTACTGATGAATCATCGAATTTACCTGCCGCTGTTAATAAGGTCATCACTGGTCCATATCCACACATGGAAATACCTTTTTCTCTAATCCTTTGAAATAAAAGATCTGAATCTATTGCCTTAATGGCATCAAGAGCTTGTTTATCTTGCTTCCGAGCAAACCCATCAGCAGTCAGTCCATTTGGTGGAAATCTTCCATACGAATATCCTTCATGAGAGAAATCAGAACTAGCAATAATTGCAATAGTTCGATTTTCCTTTTGAATTAACGAAGCAAGATGATTTCCAACTTGTTTACTTACATTCAAATGTTGTTGAGCCATCACCATAGGAACGATAGAACATTTTTTTTGTAAATGATTACTTAAGAATTTAATGAATGGTAACTGTACTTCAAGACTATTTTCTTGTTGATGAAGGGTTTGGGAATCAGCAGTGATTGCTGGAGAAGAAGCAAGTTGTTGACTTATTGTTTCGTCGATGGGAAGCGAACCAAGTGGTGTTTCCCATGCTCCAGATGGATCGATGGCAACGCTAGGTCCCATGCCTTGATGATTGGGTCCGATTAAGATGCAGACATCAGGAAATCCATGAGTAACAAGTTTATGATATGCATGAGCTGCAAAGGGTCCTGAACAAACTAAGCCTGCATGGGGAACAATAACTCCTAATAGATTCTTTTCTGATTTTTTTTCTTTTGGTATTGATCCCGGTCCGATTTCATGAGTAAAACACCATTTCATTTGATCTTGTAATCCATCAGGTGATTGGTCATAGAACATACCTGCTACCGTTGTTTTTCGTAAATTTGCCATTTATTCTCCACCCAAGATATGATAACAACTCATTCCTTCTTCTTATACGTTTCCCGTTCAAAAGATATAAATACAAGTGATGAATACCGCATTGAACTACAATGAGAATAGGGAGCGAACATGGAAACGGTTTGTCATATTGAAATTGTAAAAGATGGTCGTGATTTTGTTGCACGAGTACATCTCTCTGATGGATCGACAAAAGAATATAGACATAGTGTCTTTGAAGATGCACTTACAGAAATGGTCATTGATCTGCAAGAAGAACTTGCAGAATAATTTTTTTCCTTATTGCAACATAAACATGATGACAATGACTGCAATGAGTGCATACATGGCATACACCATCAGTTTTCTTTTTTTCATCATGCTATTATACTTTTCTTTACATTCTTCAGAACAAAATGTTTCTGAAACAGGAATTGCTTTTCCACAAATCTGACAATGTGCATGAGGCGGAATAGATTCAGTCATACCTATAATTTCTCCATAATATTGTATAGCATAGATTATTCTCTGTTAAAAAGATTGTTATTATTTATTCATTGCTGTCTATATGCACCTTTTTTTCGGTGACACTAATATGCACAAGAGATTCGATAGGAATCCCTGTTTCTTGGGAAAGAGTTTTTGCAGCATCGCCTTTATCAACCGCGACAAAAACAGCGTTAACCTTTACATTCATTTGTTTTAGCGTGTGAAGAACCGCTTTCAATGTTCCACCAGTACTAAGAACATCGTCAACGATGACAATAGAATCATTTTTTTCCAGTCCATTAATAAATAAGGTTGCTTCTGAATACCCTGTTTTTTGTTTCACGGGACGCTCATCTGGAAGTTGATAAGATCGTTTTCGGATAATGGTGAACGGAATATTCATTTCTAAAGAGAGAGCGCTTGCTAATGGAATACCCATGGCTTCCATGGTTACTAATTTATCGATTGGAGTATATGGCTTAATTTTCTCTTTAAGTGCCACGGTTACTTCACGCAATAATGGAGGTGTGATTTCTGGGATGCCATCGGTAATAGGATGAATAACATAGTGATAATCTCCCTTATTTACAATTGGTGCTTGTTGTAAGGACTTGATTAGCTTGGTTAATTTCATATTTCACCAACCTCATGACAGGTTTTTTTTAGGACTGGAATGAATTCATCAATTATTTTCTTTGTTATCTGAGGCATGATCACGATCCGAAAACTTGAGAGATGATCGATTTTGTTTACCTCCCATCCATAATCAGCTAATCTGTCAACGATTTCATCAAGATGAGTAACCTTAACGGTGATGACATTTAATTTTGGTTTGATGACCAGATTCAATCCTAAATCAGTGATTTTTTGAATGGTATATTGTGTGATTTTCATACAAGATTCTACGAGTTGCTGATATCCTTTTTGACCAAGATACTGCGTAACTGCATATCCAGCTGCCACGGGTGCCCCGGGTCGGGTGCCAAGAATACCAGCTTGTTTTTTGGTACTGATACATTGAGAATTAACACTGATCTGTTCAAGCCATGACTTATTTCTCAAAACTAATGTTCCAAGAGGAATAGCTGCATATCCCATTTTATGGGCATCTAATGAAATGGTGCTAATACCGGGTAGAGTAAAATCTACCGTGGGTAAAGTATATCCGAGTTGATTGAGAAATGGAATGATGAATCCTCCAAACGCAGCATCAACATGGAAAAAAACATGTTCATCTGCACAAATTTCAGCTATCTCTGGAATCGGATCGATTGCCCCAACATCAGTAGTTCCTGCAATACCCACAATTGCAGCAGTATCTTTTGAGATTTTACGTTTTATCTGTGAAATATCCATAGTATGTTCAGCTGTTTGAGGAACGATGTTAAGTTTCATTTCCATTAATGAGGCTATTTTTTGAAATGAGAAATGAGCTGAAGATGGAAGAATGATTTCTTTTTTGCCAGTTAGTTGTTTTGCAATCCACATTGAAGAAATATTTCCTTCCGTTCCTCCACTGACGACGTGACCTGAAGCAGTTTTCGGTGCTTTTAATAAAGAGAGGATAAATGAAAGAAATTTATTTTCAATCTCTTTAGTTCCTGGAAAAAGACCCGGGTCACCGATATTTGTTTCTAAAAATTGATAGTATGTTTTTTTTGCAATAGGGTGAGGTTGACTGCACATCGATCCAAGGATGTGACCAGATGAAAAACTGTAATCTTTCTTTTGATAATGATTAAGGATTTCTTGTATTTTTTTCTCTTTTTCCTTATCTTTTTTCTTTGTCATTTACTATCGTCAGAACAACACCAATTAACAAGTAATTAATATTTCGGCGGCTTACTCCAAGAGATTTTCCACCATCACATTTTAATACTCGTAAATGTATTTTGGTTACATGATGGAAAAAAAGGATGCGGCTGAGGAGGTTACTTCGTTTATAAAACTTCCTGTTTATACTCGATCTGGAGATTATATAGGACATGTGCGTAATATCTTTCTTGATATGGAACAAAAACAGGTGAGCAGTTTACTAGTAACAAATACGAATTCTTCGATTGTTGAAGGATCTGTTGATGTTGCTGTTCCTTATCGATGGGTGAACGCGGTTGGTGACATTGTGATTTTGTCATATTTCCCTGAACGGGTGACCACTCAGAGAAAAGAAGAAAAAACTGACGAAGATAACACGGATGATATCGATATCATTGAATAACCAATTTTTTTTGGTTATCCATTGATCTTTTTCATTTTGTATGATCCGGTGAGTGATTTCATTATAAAATCTACGGCTGATGCTGTTATTTTCATTCTGTTTCTTTTTATTTGACAGGAAATATTTTTAACCCTTATTTCATTCAAATAATGGTTGAAAAATAATTAAAAGCAAATCCTTTTATATAATGAAGTTTATATTTTATTATAGGATGTAAACCCGAATATCAAATATTGTTTCATCACGGTTGTACAACAATATTTAAATAGGGTAAAAACAAAAAACATCTACTGGTAATAACCAATAATGGGTGAAAATATGGTCAAACGAAATGGACTGATAACAACAGGCATATTGATTTTAGTATTGTTAAGTATATCCGCATTTGGTCCTGTTGTATCTGCCGATGAATCTACGATGGCTGAAGAAAGAGTTAAACTTTTCAGTTTTCAGTCTTACATTGATATCATGGTTGATATGACTCCATTAAATCAAAATTTAGAGATCGATCAGTCGATCAATGTTCCGATAACGATTACCTATAGTACAGATGTTCCAGATAACTTCATGCAATTTTTGCCTTGGCAATTAAGAAATATTGTACTTTATGGAAGTATGATTGGTCCAATGCAACAGATAACCTTGGAAATCATTGATGAACCGAGTTGGGCAGATATTAGCTTGGCAAAGAATGATATCCTTACAAATATCCCAAATCAAGGAAATCCAATTGAAAAGACAACTAGTTTGATTCTTTCACCATATGAGGAAGCACCGGCTAAACCGTATTCAATTAAAATTAAAGCTTCCTGTAATCAAATTGGTCGAATCAACCAGTTTAGTACTGAAAATACGATATCATTCACTCCTTCATTCGTTCCGACAGTAACTATAGTGCCAGAAAGACCAACAAGGACGGTTGGCCCTCGTGAATCAGTAAATTTTGAAATTAAGGTTAAGAATGAAGCAAATAAAAAAGCTCGAATTACACCAACGATTAATACTTCTGCATCGGAATGGAGTCCAACGATTAATCCTCCTTTCTTTGACATTAATCCCGGAGCAGAAGAAGTATTCACCTTCTCAGTTTACTCACCATATGATTTTGGTTGGCATAATGAGATCCAATCATTTCAAATAGATGTCACAACTCGTATCTTTCCATTAAATGAAGATGCGGCAGTAGGTGGACCGTATTCAATTTATCTTAGAATAAATAATTATGGTTTCTCTACACCAGGATTTGAACTATTGCCTATCCTTGCTGCAATTGGAATAGCTTTGATTATGGTAAGAAAGAGATATCTTGATCGAAACTAATATTTAAACAATTACAAACGATAAAATATATAGGGGAGTCATCAGTGCGCTTAAACAGATTTGCCGTTATATTCATAGTTCTGCTTGCTTCTTCTTTAGTGTTAACAATGCCTGTATTTGCTCAGGATGAAGAAGCACCGGAGTATCCTGCTGAGATTAATGCAAGAATAATTGGTGATATCCCACCCATTCAAGTTTCTAAATGGACCCAAATTGATATCGAAATTTCAGATGCATTTGGAATAGATTATGGAATGCTTAGTGAAACGATCCCACGATGGGTGATGGAGATTATTTGGCCGTTAAACCCTTCTTTTCCTCAACCTGTAAAACGTTATCTTGGTCCCTTATCTATTGAACTTGACCCAGAGATTATCCGAGGGAATAGTGAGGGATGGGAAGTACGGATGGATTCAGATTCTTCTGTGATCGCTGAGACAATTTCTGGAGACGTACATAATATTACATTAGATGTTTTGGTAGATGACTCTTCGATTGATAATTCAGTAATTGTTGGGATTAAGTGTACGAGAAAGGATACTTTTGGTGAACCGATCGGTTACTCTTATGTTTACGTCCCAGTAAAAGCATCTCCAACAAATTATATTAAAATGGAATCATTGGCAGATAGTACAAAGGAAGCTGCCCCAAAAACTCTTGTTGATTTTACTCTAGATATTAAAAACGAGGGATATTATAAAGATGTTTTTGAATTTGAGATTGAAGAAGAGAATGGATTAATGGGGCTGATAAATCAACAAGCAGTTACCATGATGCCTGGAGAAACAAAAAGAGTAACTCTAGAAATCCTTACTCCTGAAAAATTATTTGATCCTGGTACTCCGAATGAAATTCGTGTTTATGTCAAATCAACGGGTAATACAACTAGAACATTAGTTGGTTCCCTCATTGTTGTGACCCGTGGATTTTATATATCTCCGCTTGTTGGGATTATTGCGGCTCCTATCATTGCTTTTGTGTTAATTGGATATATTGGTTTTGTCTGGTATAAGGATAAACGTGATCGCGAACTATTAGGTAAACCAGATAAACCATGGAAGATTCCCATTGAAAAAGAAAATCTTGAAAGATTAAAAGAAAAGGATTCTGAAGAATATCAGAAAGTCATGGATATGATGAAGCAGGAATATGAATCTGCTTTATTATGGTGGAAAAGTTTACATCAAGGAGAACGGGAAGAAAAAATTAGTTTTTCTAATATCTTACCTCAATTTAAAAAAAAATCTAAAAAAGGTGAACCCAAATCGAAGGTATCTAAAGAGGAGAGCAAGGAAGATAAACCAGTAAAAAAGAAAAGTCAAAAACAATCTGGAGAATCTCATAAGAAAAGAGAGGAAAGAAAAGAGGAATTATCAAACGATCAAGATAAACCTAAAAAGAAAAAAGAGATTTCTTCGAAAAAGAAACAGGAATCCTCAGAAAATGAAATTAAAGAATCTTCAAAGAACCAATCCTCTCCAATTTCTGATATCTCTGATAAAATTGTCTCTGGATTAAAAAAATGGTTTACTGTTCCTGAAGAAGAAAAACAAAAAACAACAGAAAAAAAGGAAACTGTTCCCACTGAAAAGAAATCAAGTGAAAAACCTGTGGAAGAACAAAAGAAACCTTCTGAGGAATCTAAACAAGCTAAAACTGATTATGAACAGGAATTAGCTCGTATTGAAGAAGAACAAAAACGATTACGCGCTCAAAAAGAAAAACAACGAGATCAAATCGAAAAACAAAAAACATTAAATCGGATAAAACGTGCTCAGCAACGTCAAAGAAAAAAATTCAACTGATAAACTCTTTTTTTACAAAATAATATAATATTTTTATTGTGATTTATTTAGAAATATTTAAATCTACTTTTCATATATCTCTAGTGAATTAGGGAGGCCACTGGAGAGATAACAGTGATTTGCTTGAAACAATTAGGAGTTATAATGCTTATTTTCCTATTAATGGTTCTTCCTACCTGTTCTGTTGTTTCTGCTCAAGCAGATACAGGTCTTTTGACTAGAATTTTCAGAGCTGGTTTGTTGAATCAAGAATTTGAACAATACCTTGAAATTGAATATGATACAAGTTTGATAAATGAGAGTCTAAAGATAGACCAATCCCTCAACGTTCCTATCACATTATCTTATTGGACAAATATTCCTTCTTCTTTATGGACAAAAGGAGTATGGGGGATTGGTGTTCTTGGTATTATTCAGCCTGTAGCGTCCATGGTAGCTAATAAAGTCGTCTATGGTATGGGTATGCCTCAGCAATATATCCAATTAAATATTACATCTAGACCTAAGTGGCTAAATTGTAATTTTACAAAAAGCAGATTCCCTATTAATTTCATCAACTTTAATGATTCAACATATGAAAGAGGTTCCTTGTTTTTACAAAGCAAAACTGGTGATCCTGCGTTTGTTAAGGAATTTAAAGATGTTGATAAGAGTATTATCAATACTAGCTTGATTTTATCACCACTTAGTGATGCCCCAGCTCAACAGTATTCAATTAGTTTTGAAGTTTATCTGGCGTCAAAAGGCATGGTTAAAGCTGCATTGTTTGAAAAAACAATAACTTTTACTCCATCTTTTTTCCCCAAGATTGATTTCACTGTTGAAAAACCAGTTCAATTTCATTCACCGCAGCAATCTGTTAACTTTCCCATCACTGTTACCAATTCTGCCAATAAAAAAATAAAAGTTATTCCAGATTTGAAAAACGACTCGTATGCAGTAGATGAGATTAATCCAAAATAT
This sequence comes from uncultured Thermoplasmatales archaeon, assembly GCA_964414035.1. Lineage (GTDB taxonomy): Archaea > Thermoplasmatota > E2 > DHVEG-1 > DHVEG-1 > EX4572-165. Next base: position 20,953 of record CAYPUK010000007.1, read on the forward strand.
CTTACATTATATCCAAATGAATCCTCAGTGTTTTATTTTTCAAAGTTTACAGGAAAAGAAATTGGATGGTATGATACAATTAATGACTATTCCTTGGATTTTTATGTGGAACTGGCACCATTTCAAAGCAATAACACGTTTGGTCCTTACTCTGTTGATGTATCATTGAATACATATGGTTTTTCAACTCCAGGTTTTGAACTATTTTTTGTCATATTCTCATTTGGTCTTGTTATTTTTATACATCGAAGGAGACGAATTAGATGAAACGCTTATTTAACATTTTATTTTCTGTATTCATCGTATCGCTTTTTATGTTTTCATTACCCACTAATAAAGTTGCAGCGGAGGAGCCTGCTGACATTAATGCCTATGTTAATGGTGATTTACCAACGGTGAAGGTCAACGAATGGACGAGGATTAATTTAACACTTGAAAATAGATTTGGAATAGATTGGAAAACGTTACGAAATCTACCAAAAGTAATTACTGAACTTATATGGCCATTGAATCCTGCTTTTCCTCAACCGGTTAAAAGGTTTATGGGGCCTATGTCCCTTCAACTGAGTGCCTCTGTTGATTCCCCAAATAATCAAGGTTGGCATTTTAAGTTTAAACCATCTATTATTAACCGTAGTTTAACCGGAGATAACCATAATTTTACCATGTTTGTTATGGTTGATGACAATGCGGTTGATTACAGTGACACTATTATAATTAATTGCACCCGCATTGATGCATTAGGATTAAATTATGGATATTCCTGGGTTTATCTTCCAATAAAGGTGTATCCTGAATCGTATATGAGTGCATCTGGGTTAAATCAAGAAATTATTGTTTCTCCCAAATCGATGAACAAGATGAACTTTGAATTCACTAATCAAGGATATTATAAAAACGTGTTTTATCTGGAAACTAAAACATCAACTGATGCATTGTATGCTTTGGTTCATCAACAAGCAGCAGTTATAAATCCCGGTGAAACCCGGAAATTAACACTAAGTTTTTTAACTCCTGAAAAGCTGATAGATTTTGGCACCCCTTATACCATCGATGTCTTTGCTCGGCATTCTTTGAATACTTCTTTAGTAAAAGTTGGATCCTTAACAGTGATTACGAAAGGATTTTTTATTTCACCATTATTATTAATCATCTTTTTTACTGTTTTCATTGGCTTTATTTCCTTTTTTGTTTTACGTTACTATTTCAAACGAATAAAAAGTGTTACTACTACAAATGAAAAATAACACTAAATGAAACTAATTTATATACTCAAATCCGTCGTAAAAAGTAATCATTATATTCATAACAAAAGTGTTGGAATAAGCTGGATGATTACACTAATTAAAATGAGGCTGCTGGCAAAAAGAACGATCCACATTTTTTTATTCCATTCATAAATGAGAACGCCATCAAGTGGTCCGAATGGCAGGATATTAAAAAAACCAAGGACCGCATTAACCAATAATATAAATCCTATAGCAATTGATAAAAAAGACATATTTGAAGCAAATAAAAATTGATAGATTACATAAAGAATAGCAGCAAGAAAAATATTTGCACTCGGCCCAGCAATCGCAATCCGTGCTTGTTCAAACGGACGAGGTTTTCCACGAAACATTACTGCTCCCGGGGCTGCAAGCACAAAACCAGTAGTAACTGAGAGAACAAGTGAAGTTAGTAAACCTTTTGGATACATCCGAAATTCTGACCATAATCCATATTTTTGCGCCATAAACTTATGAGACAATTCATGAACCACAAAAGCAAACAACACACCAAAGAAAGAAAGTAACAAACCAATACTAAGTCTTCCCAGATCAAATGATTGTTGAAATAAAAACATCATCAGCACACTACTTTGAGTAAGCGCAAATGAAAACCCAATGGTTAATACGATAATGGCACTAGCAAGATGACGTAATTCCAACCGGCTGAACTGACCAGGTTTTCCCATATCCAGTGTTCCCTTTGGAAAATACATGTACTCCCGCGGTGAAAGTTGATGATATGACTGGTATTGTTTCCGACTGCTTGGCATATTACCAAATTAACACCTAAAAAGAAAACCAAGCTTATCAACATTTCTTAATAATTGAGAATCAAACCCACGAACGAGATTTTGTTAAAATTAAAGAAATGACGAAGCAATATATGGAAACGCAATAACTGTTCCGATCATACTTCCAACATTAGCTAAAGCAACAACAAGAAGTAATCGAATCACTCTATTCTTCCAAAAATCACTTAAATTCTCTAGATTACTTAATTCTTGAAAATCCTTAATCACTGGAGTTCGAAGTTTTGCTTCAACATAGCCAGCTACCCATCCAGCAGCAATCGCAGGATTAAGTGATGTAATCGGTGCAGCAACAAACGCAGTAAGAATAGAAAGTGGATGACCACGAGCAATAAGGGTGCCAAGTGATGAAAAAACCCCATTGATCAAAAACCAATAGGCAAACATTCGAGCTGATTGTGCAGGACCACCAGTATAAAACCCATAGACAATTAATGCAATGAATAACACTGGTATAAGATAACCAATCAATTTTAACACACTGAATCTTTTAGTGGGCACTTCTTCTAACTCTTTGATATTAGCTGAAAAACTAGGATTTGTCAAATGTTTTTTAATCCCTTGTAAATGACCAGCACCAACAACTGCTACCACGGTTTTTCCTTGTTTTCGAACTCGATTGATTTTTTCAGAGATATACTCATCACGTTCATGGATCAACACTTTGGTGACACTAGGAGCAATCTTTCCAAATTCCTCCATCATCGTTGAAATAAGATCCTGATCGAGTAACTCATCAATGTCTAGGTCTTCAAGTTCATCCTCTTCAAAACCAACCATGGATTTTAAAAATTCCCAGAATACCCGAATTTTTTCAATAAAACCCATTTTCTTCCAAGCACGCTTCAATGTCACTGCGATATCTCTATCCACTAGTTCCACATCAAGATCATGCTGTTTCGCTAGATTCATGGCTTCAATCATTTCTGAACCAGGTTGCACACCATGATCCTTTCCAAGCTTTTTTTGAATTGAAGATAAAAACGTTTGGGCTAGTAAATAATAGGCATTATTTGATTTAATCAATGATGTAACTGGAGTGTTTTCCCATTGATCTTTTTTGGTGATCGAATCATATCGACGCTGACAAAGTTCAACAGCAACTACATCAGGATGAACAGATTCGATTGCTTTGTTTACTTCATCAACGCTTTTCTGAGAAATATGAGCCGTTCCAACTAAAGTGAGATGCTCATTAATTTTTTCGATCACAACAACACCTTTCCGCTAGGAATTTCTAGTTCGTATCACGTTATAGAATAAAAAGATACATGAAAAAAATGGGAAAAAAAAGAATTAGATCTCAGCTTCGAAATCTTCAACTTCCGGTTGAAAATCATCATAAGATTCAATCTTTCCTTTCACTTTATAAATCTCACGAGCTAACAACCAATACACCAATGCTAATGCCCGACGACCCTTATTATTCGTTGGAATGATGATATCAACATGTTTTGTTTCATTATTGGTATCACACAAGGCAACAACGGGAATTCCCACGTTTCGTGCTTCACGAAGGGCTTGCGCATCAGCTAACGGATCAGTGATAATCAACAGTTCTGGTTCTAAATACCCACGAGCGTTTGGATTTGTTAATGTTCCCGGTCGAAATCGACCAGCAAGCACTTGAACATTAGTATATTCACCTAGTTTCCGAATTGGTTGTTGCCCATATTGACGAACGGAAACCACGAGTACATTCTCTGGTTTGTACTTCGCGATGAACTGTGCTGCTACTTGCACTCGATCATCAGTTTTATTCACATCAATAATGTATAAACCATCATTTCGAACTTTGTAAATGTACTTGGTCATATCCGCTGTTTTCTGCCGGGTTCCAATATGAACACCAGCGGTCATATAGGTTTCTTCAGAAGCAATCTTATTCTCCACTGCTTCTGATGGTTCTTCTCTGGGTTGCTCTTCTGTTTCTGCCATGGTTTTGCATCCTTCTTTTTTTCACAATTCTGTATTTTTCAATGATCACGTTTAACCGTTATCGGAATAGCTCCTTCTTTATATTCAAGCATTGCGATATCAATAGGAAAAATGACACCTTTTGGAATCTTGATCAGTGAAGGTGCACCCATTGAAATCTGTAATGCACGTGCACCAATAATTCGTGCTTTTTCAAAGCGAGTATATTTCAAGTGTATCGACCAACTGTTCTATTTAAATTAACTGAACCACCAAATACGGATAACATTTAAAAACATTACCCCTACCAACTCTGTTGTTGCTCCTGTAAAACCTCTGCAAGGTCTCCTTGTTTACTACCAAACTCCTCTAAGGCAAGTTGCATATCGATAGTGATATCTCTTAAGAGCTGGTCTAAATGTTCACTCCGAAATTCTTTGACGCCGTCTGCATCTGAAAATATTTTTCCTACGTATGCGTTTTCTCTCCGATGAATTTCAATATCATATAGCGTTTCTTCTTCCATGCCGTTATCTCCCTCTGTGCAATTTCATACTCATCCTCATTATAAAAATGTTTTGAAAGGGATAACCTGTTCGTTTTTTAAATGTTTTGTTTACAGCATGCGATCGATAATCGCATTAATCTTATCAGCTCGATAACCAAGGGCACCATTCTTAGTAAATGATCGCTTCACACCTTCAAATCCTTTCACTGGCGGATGTAATCGAAAGACCGGTTTGATCTCTGGAATTTCTGATAACGAAATCTTATCCTTTGATAAATCCTTTGCAAGATCGTTAAACGATTTGTACGATGATACTTGTTGAAGTTCCTTTTCAGTTAATGGATGATCTCCAGGTAACTTTCCTCTTTTCTCAAGAAGTTTTGCAATGGTTTCATCTGTTGCTTCACCCCAGGTCACGTAATCTTTTGCGACTTGAAGCATTCCTTTCATTGCTTTATTCTCTGGAACAAGCACACAATGATTAGCTCGAGTTAAATTCAGTAATAATAAGGTTTTTTTGATTTTTGGATGAACATTCACATGTCCACGAATTCGAACGACTGCATAAGCCATATTATGCTGCCTCCTCAGTCATTGATGATTCCTGTTTTTCTTCTTCTGGTTCAGTTTCGCCGGATAAAATACCAATACGTTGTACTTCAGCCGGAAGTACTCTCATTTCAGTATTCTTTTTTAATGCATTAAAAACTGCTTTTGCATAATTCACCGTGGTTCGTGTTTGACCATTGGTAAACGCCCAGCAATCCTTAATTCCGGATAACGTAAGTATCTTTTTTGCAACTTCTCCAGTGGCAAGTCCAATACCTTGCGGAGCTGGTTTAAACGTAATTTCAACAGATCCACTTTTGCCCGTTACTGCAAAGGGAACCGTATGTGGTTTACCACAACCACACTCCCAAGAGCCGCAACCACGGCGGATCTCAATGAGTTCAAGTTTTGCATTCTCAATTGCTTTGCGAATACTTGCTCCTACTTCTTTTCCTTTAGCTTGGCCTAACCCCACGTAACCGTTTTTGTTGCCAACAACAACAGTAATAACGAATTTCACTCGGCGACCAGAATCAGTCATCCGTTGAACCATATTAACATCAAGGACTTCATCAGCTAAATCAGGAAGTAAGATATCCACGACTTGTGGTTCTCGTAATGGATAACCAGATGCTAACGCATCATGCATAGTGGTAATAGTTCCTTTCTTTACCTCCATGCCAAGTTTTGTTTTTGGATTCCATTCAACGATTATATCTTCTTTTCCTTTCTTCCTTCGTCCTTTCCCACGTCGTTGCCTTCTCGCTGCCATTATTCACTGTCACCTCCAGTGATTTTCGTTTTAATGCTTTTCACATCCTCTTGAATCTTTTCATTGATATGTTTGCCAAAAAGCCGATCGTCATCAGGGATCATTTCTTCACCATGTGGACATTCGATTCCTGCATCAAGAACTCCTTGAAGTGCAGCAAACACTTTTGATCCTTTCACTGGGATCTGCCGACCGATATCTAGAACACCTGATGAGATTCCTTCTTTTTTTGCTCGCATACCCGCAAGCATACCAGTGAGATATGCAGCAGGTGTTGATGAAGTGGAATGTTTCCATTGGTACTGTTTAGAGAGATCTGAAGCTATCGCTGAGGATATAACTCGGTCTCCTCCTTCAGTATACTCAATGAATTGCACTCGAACGTTTTTAATAGACCGACGCACCACGATTCGTGGTTCACCAGATTTCAATAATGCTAACCGATGTCGATAATCTGTTTTTCCTTCTCTTCGACGTCGTGGTTTCATTCGATACCGTGGACCTTGATTCATGATGATTCCTCCGTTTCTTCCTTCAACACATTATCTGAGATAAGATGCGTCTTCAAATGTCTGCGGCTACGAAATTCACCGCCTTTTGCTTTTAAGTAATACCGCCGGTACACCGATGGTGTAATCTTACCATCTTCCCGTAATTCCTTTAGTAGATTTCGTAATGGCCGAATGGTTTTAATCCATCGTTTCTTCCGTGGAAACCGTGCATATTTTGCTCCTTTCCGTGAACCATGACCGCGACGACGTCCTTTTTGTTTTTGTCCCATCGCATATCGTTTTCTCCCTTTGGAAATGCCCTTTTTCTGTTTTGATTGAATGGCTTTCCCATTAATGAGAACGCGAATGTCATCTTTTGTCACCGCTTGTGCGATTTCATCTAAACGATCCTGATCCATCCAAACACGGTTTTTCCCGCATTTCAGAATGGATGCGGCCATTCTTCGTTGATTCCTTAGATCAGTCATACGTCGAAAACCTCTTTTTATTTATTCAACAGTCGAATATCTAATTCCTTTGCTTTTTCTATGATAGCAACACGTTTTTTAGTTCCAACCGTTCCACCGATCCGTGCTGCTTGCTTCTCAGCATTAATTTTTTCTAAATCTGAAACATTATACACTAAGACTTCTTCAAAACCTGATGGATGCAGTCCACGAACCTTTTTTGGTCCTCTGAATCCAACACGTACACGAGCTGGACGATACCTTTTGTTCATGCGAAGTTTAGAACTAATCCCATCAGGACAATGCCAGTTCTTTGGAATTCGTTTATATCGAAACCATTCCTGTCTGAGAAAGTGAGGTGTCTTGTCCTTTTTTTGTTTACGAACGGAAAGATGATGATACAGGTCTTTGTCAAGTGATGGTTTCTTTTTTACTTCGTAGTCTTCAGGTGCTGCGGTAGATGTTTTCTTCGGTTGTTTCTTCTGTGGTTTTTTCGCTGGTTTTGTTTCCTTTTTTGGTTTTACCTGTTTTTTCTCACTTGTTTTCTCAGGTTTCTTTTCAGATTTTTCCACTGGCGTTTCTTTTTGTGATCCTAATTGATCTTTAATTGAATGTGCAACGGAGTCACTAATACCTTCAACAGTGATTAACTCTTCAATGCTAGCTGATTGGATCTTTTCAACAGTGTCAAAACCAGCCGCAATAATTGCTTCAGCTTTGACTTTTCCAATTCCTTTCAATGAAGTCAATGTTTTCAATACCTCGTCTTTTCCTGCCATGATTAGTCACCTCCTTTGCTTGTAAGATAAATACCATCTTGAAACACTCGGATATCTCGTCTAGATACAGAAGTTGCTCGTTCTATGTTTGATACGGTTTGCCCTACTTTTTCCTTATCTATTCCTTCCACGGTGACATCATCTCCTTTTGCTTTCACGGTTACCCCGTCTAAGATTAATGCTTTTCGTGGATTTCGCTCTCCAAGGAAATTTTGGATGACGAACATGTTTTCTTCGACATTAGTTTTAATCGGAAAGTGAGAATACACTGTTTTCATTTGGTATTCAAATCCATTGGTGACCCCATGGATCATATTATTAATATGAGCAGCATAGGTTCCCATCAATGCTTTCTGTTTCTTTCTCGATTTTTTCGTTTGAATACTAATCATATCATTAGTAACTGAAATGGTAAAATCAGGATGGGAGAACACCCGGCTTAATTCACCTTTCTCTCCTTTAATCTGAAGCGTATTATCTTCAAATGATGCAGTTACTGCATCTGGAACGGGTATCTCATGTTTCATCTTAGCTTCTTCTGTCATCGTTTTTTCACCTTTTCTGGTTTAACTTTAATATATATAAGCAAGAACTTTTCCACCGATTCCTTGTTGCTTTGCTTCTTTATGGGAAACAACACCGTTGGTGGTCGTAAGGATCAGTAATCCAAAGTCCTGTGCAGGAAGGTATCGAGCTTCCCATCTCTCTAAATCATCTCGTTTTACTGGATAGCGTGGTTTGATGACACCACAATTATTGATATTTCCTTTTAACGTAACATCAAATGCACCTGCTTTTCCATCATCGATGAACTCGAATTCAGAGATGTATCCTTTTTCTCTGAGTAAATTAAGGATTCCACCGATGAGTTTTGATGATGGTTGGATACGACAGGTACCCTTACCACGAAGTTCAGCATTTTTCATTAATGAAAGTGCATTTGCTAATGGATCATTTAACATTTGATTGTCAAGCCTCCTTAAGAGTATTTTTTAAATCCCATTTCTTCAGCTTTTTCTCGGAAGCATTGGCGGCAGATATGAAGACCATATGCACGAATGAGTCCTCGTTTTCGACCACATCGTTCACAGCCATGGACTCTACCATATTCTCGTTTCTTCTCTTTGATTTTCATTATTCAATCACCTCAACGTTAAATGTTTTTGAAATAAAGCTCATTGCTTCCTCCTTGCTTACTTGGTGAGCGTGTGGGATCTTTCGTTGTTGTATACGTCTTTTTTTAATTCGATATCCTGGTTTTTCTATGGTGATACAGACATCCATTCCGAAGATACCGATATCTGGATTATATTTTTGATCTTTAAACAATGTATGATCAGGAATTCCAAATGATAGATTTCCTTGTTCATCGAATGCATAATCAGCAATCCTATTTTCTCGGGTATCCCATGCTTTTTTCAAAAAATCACGGGCTTCATCCCCACGCAAGGTTACCTTACAACCGATAGGCATTCGTTTCCGAAGACCAAGTTCTCGGTTAGTAATCGTTGAAAGGGTTTGCACAGGTTTATGATGCGTAATGTTTTCAAGAACCGATTCAGCTTTTCTCAATCGTTCACCAGCTTCGCCAACACCAATATTAACCGTTACCTTCTGGATTTGAGGCTGAGTCATAGGATTTACCTTTGCTTTTGCACTCATTGTATATTCACCTCAGGAATAGCGATCACAGGTTTTGTCTTCCCAATTGGAAATACGTATTGTTCCAGGGTTGTGAACTGTTGATCACCTTTCATCATAGCCACATTAGGTTTTGATGATTGGATCACTGAAATCCCATCAAGGGTAGCCATTTCACCAATGTGACTTCCGCCAACAATAAACGAAATTGATCCTTCTTCTCGTGGAAACACATCAGTGACTTTGTTATCTTTCAATTTTATTTTGAGGACATCGCCAATATGATATTTTTCATCCTTTACAATCATATTTGTTCCGTCATGGAAGTTTAGTTGCCTCTTATCTCCCTTTAAGGTGGATTGTTTTTCAATGCGACGTAATTTCCATTCAGCATCCGCTGTTGAAATAGGAACAAGTGATAGATTACCACGTTGATTATAGACACAACGATAATATTTTTTAGAATCTGGCATAGCAATGACATCCATGAAACCAACTGGATAACGAAGCTCTTTACACGCCTTACCATCAATAAGGATAAGATCCTGGCTGAGGATACGTCGTGCTTCTCGACGAGAATCACAAAGATGCAAGTAATCACGAATGAGCACACCAAGAGAAATTGATTTATCAACTGGATGAGGACCGGGTAGCTGACGAATCGTCCATTTTCGTTCCTTTCGATGTAATCTATGAGTGCGAGGTGCGTTTAATCGTTTCATATGATGATTGCTCATTGTTTTTCCTCCTTTTCTTCCTCAGATTGTTCCTCTTTTTTTTCTTCAGATGATTTCTTTTTTGGTGTTTTTTTCTCTTTTGCAGGAGTTGTCTTTTTCTGAGGTTTTTCTTCCGTCGATTCTTTAACTGGTTCAGCTTTTTCTACAGTTGCTGGTTCTTTTTCCTTCTTTTGTTCAGCAACGTTTTCATCTTTCTTGACTGGTTTTGTTTCCTCAGGTTCTATTTCAGCTGGTTTTTCCTCTGTTTCTTCTTCTACTGCAGATTCCTCTTCTTCTTTGGCTGCAGCTTCTTCCTCTTCCTTGCGTCGTTGCTCTTCATCTTTTCGTTGTTCCTCTAACTCCTTCACCTGATCTGTTGCTTCTTTTTCAATTTCCTTTCTGGTTTCTGAGGATAAACCTTCTTCAAGACGTCGACGTCTCCATTTATCAGTAAGATTCAATTTGGTAATGAGAAGATTACTTGGATGAACTGATTTCGCTATTTGTTTCCCATCAGCTTTAGTGATGGTAACTCCTTCAACTTCAACTAAATGTTTCTTTAGATGAACGTTTGCAACTTTATTCTCATGACCTTTAAACGCACCACGCATGATTTTAACCGTATCTCCTCTCACAACAGGAATACGTCGTTTATCATATTTCAATAGCAGATTCTCTTCTAAATGAGCAGCAATCTGCCTTCTACATTGATGCAACGGTGCGTTGAAAAACGCCTTTCTTTGTTTACGTGCTTTACTTGATTTCATAGGTCATTCACTCTATTTAGACTATAATGGAAGCATTTGCAGCAATCCGAGGCCATCGTTCAGCTGCTTCTAACGCAACAGGGCCTTTGATCATTGATCCTTTCGTTTCACCAGTTTCAGTAACGATAACAGCTGCATTGTCTTCGAACTGTACCATAGTTCCATCTGATCGGCGGAATGGACGTTTCTGCCGTACAATCACCGCTTTGAGTAATTGCCGTCGCATATCCGCTGCGCCTTTCTTCACACTGATAATCACTAAATCACCAACACCAGCTTGTGGGTACCGACGATGCGTTCCCTTCAATTTAGGTGTGGCAACGATCTCAACGATTTTTGCTCCCGTATTGTCAATGCAATCCAACCGTGCACCGGTTGGTAAGCCTCTCATTGTTCTGCCAGCGATTCCTTTCATATCATCTTCTCCATCATAACTTTTCAATTGCAACAAATGATACAGTTTTACTTAACGGACGACATTCTGCAATGCGTACTCTATCCCCTTCTTGGATATCAAGACATGGAGGACAATGAGCAGCATACAATGATGTCCGCTTTTCGTAACGTTCATATTTTGGAACAAGATGCATATATTCTCGTTTTACACTAATGGTGTTTTTCATTTTGGTTGACGATACAACTCCAGAGATAATCTGTCCTCTTACTGATAATTTCCCATGAAATGGGCAATATTGATCAGTGCAGGTATCTTTAGGAGGGGTAACGTTGATCCCAATGTTTCGTACCTCAGTTGTTTTTTCAGCCATATGCTTTTTTCACCTTGCTTTTTTTTATTCTGTCTTCAGGTCGATAGACAATCTTTGATCCATGTATTCGAATGGTTCGTTCAGGTAAGGTTACCTGAAACGTTGCTATGTTCTTTTCAATTGATTTAATCATATTATTGATTTCGATGAGGAAGAGATGCTGGGTTTCATCTACGATGATCCCTCTCCGTCTAGTCCACGTTGGATCAGTACACTCTTCGATGAGCACCGGACATCCAATGAATTCATCTTTGACTGGAGGAATGTTCATGATATATTCCTCAACGATTGCGAATGTGATAATGTTGAAGTATTAGGTGACTTCAACGATGAATCCCATATCTTCAAGTGTTTCTTTTACTTTTGAACGGTGATCTCCTTGTAACTCGATTTTCCCGTCTTTGATGGTTCCGCCGCTTGCACATTTTTTCTTTAATTTCGTAATCAGCGAATCAAGATCGAGTTCATTTGGATTGATGCCATCAACGATGGTCATCATTTTTCCGTATCGTCGTTTGTCCACGGTGATTTCGATTTTTTGCTGCTCTCTTGCGATATCTTCGCAAACACACAATTCTTTAGGTAGACCACATTTTGGACATATTTCACTCATTTATTGCTCTCCTTCCTCCCGCATTATGGTTAATAAACGGGCGATGGATGTTCGTAACTGCCGGATCTTACCCGGGGATGGTGGTGAACCCCCCATTGCAGCTACGCCTTTTTCATGCATTAATTCACGTTTTAATTCTTCTAATTTTTCTTGACGTTCATCAGGAGTGGATTCACGGATTTCCTTTGATTTTAACACCATATGCATTCACACTTCCTTTATTCCAATATTTTTTTCAATTCTTTGATAATGGTTTCAGCGGTTTTCTGTCCGATTCCTTCAATGGCGGCAAGATCTTCTGCATTCATTTCAAAGACTTCTTCTAACGAGGTAACTCCTGCTTTCTCAAATTTTTTGACAATAGATGGACCAATACCCGGAATTTCTGTGAGTTTATGAATATCAGTTTCTGATGGTTTTTCTTTTGTTTCCTCTTTCTTTTCAGAAGGAGCAGCTTTTTCTTTCTTAGATGGTTGTTCTTTTTCCTCTTTTTTCTCCTTCTTTGAGGGTTTCTTTTCTTTCTTCTCTTTTTTTGGTGATACAATATCAATCTCATCAGGTAATTTTGAATCAGGTTTCATAATGCTTACTTTCACACCAAGCACTCCAGCTTTTAATTTTGCCACTGCAAATCCCCGATCCATGACTTGTTTTGCGGTTTCACCACAGTATTTGATGTGTCCTTGCGTGAATTTCTCAGTTCGATGTCTGGATCCTGTGAGTTTTCCAGCAATTACCACTTGACAGCCTTTTCCACCCGCACCCATGATCCGGCGAACCGTTGAATGTCCAGCTCGACGAAAATGCCATCCTCGTTCTAATGCTTCAGCGAGTTTTTCGGCCATGATTTGCGCATTTAATGAAGCTTTACTTCCTGCTTCTTGAATTTCTATTTGTGGATTATCAACATCGAATTTCTCTCGGATATCCGCGGTGATTTGTTTGATTTTAGATCCGCCTTTTCCAATGACCATACCAGGTCGTTCAACGACCATATTGATTCGAGTTCCCATTGGGGTTCGTTGGATGGTCATTCCGCCAAATCCAGCTCCTTCCACTTTTTTGATGAGAAATTCTTTGATAAGAATGCGATTGGTGCTTTCTCTGATAAATTTACGTTCGCCTGCCAAATTACTCCACCTCTTCAATGATGAGTTCAATGTTAGTGGTCATTTTGTTTTTATCCGTAGCACGTCCTTGAGCTCGGGGAGTGAATCCTTTAATGGTTCTCCCGCGATATGCGGACATATGAGTAATGCGCATGTTTTCGACATCAAATCCCTTATATTCTGCGTTATTTTCAGCATTTTTAAGGATTTTAAGCAGATACCGTGCGGTTTTTTGTGGAAATTTACCTGGACCAGTTGCTTTTTGATGGCTGATTTTCTGTTTATGATAAACAGCGGGTACTGCTCGTTTCAGCGCCATAACTTCTTCAAGGTATTTTTTCGCAGATTCTACATTCATTCCTCGTAACGCATGGGCGATATTTTTCGCATCTTTTGGTGAACAATGCAATTCATAACCATACGCTTTTGCGGTTTTATCTGGGTCTGCTTCAGTTGAATATCGTTGCATACATCATCACTTTAATGGCATAAATTTAGATGATCGGGTAGCCCCAACTCCAGGACCAGTGTGTTTAACTTTCTTTCGTGTCAATGCAAATTCACCAAGGTAATGACCGATCATATTAGGTTCAATTTTTACTTCTTGAAATTCATTACCATTATGAATTGCAATTTTATGGCCAACAAAACTTGGAAGAATAACCATATCTCGAAGATGAGTTCGAATGATTGCTCCTTCTTCTGCGTTTTGCACGTCCTTATATAATTTTTGTTGACCTTTGGTAAATCCTCTTTTTAAACTTCGTCTCATTCTTGAAGGAAGCATAGGTAATAGTTCATCTATGGATAATTTTTTTACTTCTTCAATGGTTTTTCCGTGAAATCGATACTCTTTCTTCTTCACTTCAATTTTCTTACGCCTTCGTTTCCGCTGTGCTCTTGTTACCATACCTTACTTCCTCCCAGTACGTTTCGCAGCAATACTTCCAACCTTTCGACCAGGTGAAGCACCACGTTTAACCGTGTATGGTTTTCCAACATGTTGATGTCCGCCACCACCGTGTGGATGAGCAACAGGGTTCATTGCGACACCACGAACCACGGGGTGTTGTCGGCCTTTAACTCGCAATGCAATATGTTTCTTTCCAGCTTTTAAGAATGGTTTATCCTTTCGACCGCCACCAGCAACAGCACCAATGGTTGCTCGACAGTTTGATGAAACAGTTTTAAAATGACCAGAGGGTAAACGAATAACGGTTTTATCTGCGGTGTGTGACACTACCGTTGCGCTACTGCCACCAGCTCGAACCAGTTTTCCTCCGTCACCTGGCTGTAATTCAATATTATAAATTGGATATCCTTCTTCGATTTGACCAAGTTGAATGATATTTCCAGGTTCCACATCTTCAACATCATTTGAGAATTTGATGATATCTCCAACTTTAGTTCCTTCTGCAGCAATAACTTTGATGGTTCGATTGTTTTCCATGCGAACAACTGCAAGAGGTGCAGTTCTTCCTGGATCATGGATCAGATCTTCGACAACTCCTTGCTTTTGTTGCGGATCATGATGATAACGAACTTTACCATGATATCGGTGTGATGGAACCGTGTATCGGCCATTGAATCTGCCTCTTCTCTGCTGGATTAATCTCTTTCCCATATCATTTCACCTCTAGAACACACCTATCCTCATACCAATGTCTTCTGCATCATAATCAGGTTTGAATCGAACGATGGCATGTTTTCCATTTTTGGAAATTTTAGTATTTACTCGTTCTACTTCTGCATCAAAGAGCATTTCAACGGCTTTTTTAATACTCTGTTTAGTTGCAGTTCTTCGAACAATGAATTCTAATGCATTATTATCTTCCATAAGATTCATGGTTTTTTCAGTGACAAATGGATGAAAAACGATTTTGTATGGATCCATTATGCATCGCCTCCTAAGAGCGATAATGCGGATTTTGTGATAAGTGTCAAACGACCACTAGTTCCTCCGGGTGCAAGATGTTCGATGTTTACTTCATGTGGGTGAGCCACATCGATCCCCGTAAGATTTTTTGAACCTTTAATAAATGATGGATTAGATGATATGATGAGCAGTGATTTTGGAATTCGATATTTTCTTCCACGGCTTTTTCCTTTTCCTGCTCGGATATGTTTACCGTTTTTCGCCCGGATTACATCTTCGTAAACACCAAGATCTTTGAGCGCTTTAATCACATCTTTTGTTTTCTTTAACTTATCGAATTCATCATCGACAATAATTGGAAGTGTAATCTTTTCATCGAATTGATGTCCTCTTTTACTCACAAGATCTTTGTCTGTCGTTGCTGCAAGTGCGGATAGTCTGGCCATTTTCTTTTCCTTTTTATTCATTTTTTCATGCCAGTTTTTCAGAGGAGTTGGTGGATGTGCTCGGCGACCACCCACGACACAAGGAGCTAATGCTGCTTGTCTTCCTTGGGTCAATCGCGGTACTCTTGATCGTCCTTGTCCTTTTCCCACAGATGCTGTTGCATGTTGTGCTCCAGCACGGTAATGTGGGCCATAGGCTTGTCTTTTGTTTGATGAAAGAGCATTAAATGATCTCTGTATAATATCAGGTCGGATTGGAGTTTCAAATGGTGATGGAAGTGAAACTGTTTCCTTTTTTGATCCATCTATTCCATATATATTTACTGTTACCATGGTGCTTAGACTCCTTGTTTACTGGTAGTTGAAATATAACTAATCTCAGGTTTCTTGATTTTTACGCCACGTCGATATCTGATAGCATCTCGCATACTGACCACTCGTTTAACGGGTCCAGGTATGGAACCATGAATGAGAAGATATGAATTATTTATCTTTCCGTAATGGGGAAATCCGCCTGCTGGCGTGATATCTTCACCGTTTTCACCGATTTTAAGGATACGTTTATTGTATTCTGTTCGCTGATGATAGCCCATTTGCCCGGCTTGAGGTACAGTTGCTTGAACCCAGTTTGGATGCCATGATCCAGCTGTTCCGATCATCCGTCGATGTTTTGAGTTTTTATGTGAAAGGAGTTTTACTCCCCAGCGTTGTACATGTCCTTGGAATCCTTTTCCTTTGGTAACGGCAATGAAATCTAACATGTCTCCTTCGCGGACGACATCATTTACGGTGATTTCTTTGCCAAGTATTCCTTTGACATATTCTACTTTTTCCTCGATACTTCCACCGCTGATTCGCATTTCTCGGATTTCAGGAACTTTTTTTGGTATTCCGGTCACAAGTTTTGGTTGTGAATAAACGAGAACGCGGATATCATCACTTTTTTTCGCTCCGTCCCAGTTTTGTTTTTTTGATTTTTTGGGAAGTGATAATCGTTTCGCTAATTCTGCATCGAGTTTGTCGGCCCAAATTTCTCCAGCTGTCTGAAATCCTTTATTGTTTTCTGTGTAGTATCGAACAGCAGCAATTTTCATTGGAGGTGTTTCAACGACGGAGACAGGCATGACTACTTCTCGTCCAGACGTTGTTGATGTGGGTCTGTAATCAATGACGAGGGCATGTGTCATTCCCGCTTTATATCCCATGAATCCTTGTATTTTTGGTTCGTCTCCACCTTTTGGCCAATGACGGATGTGAGGTGTTTGAGACCGTGCTCTCTTCCTAGGCGAATACGCCATTGATCCTCTTCTTGGATGATGATTTTCTGGCATTGTATATCATCTCAGCTCATGTTCTCTAAGTATTGTTCAGATGAATGTAACTTTTAAGTTTCGAAGTCACTTTGTTTACACCGTGACATGGTTTCAAACAATCGAAAATGATTAGTTATAATCGTTTGGTTTCGGGGTTCGCAGGGGAATTGCCCGAGATGTCTGGTATAAACGAGGAATCTACGGATGCTAAAAATGGTATTTAAATGTTGTCCCTGCAAATGCTGTTTTTATATTCATTTGCTTATTTTTATTGCTTGTTTGCTTTTTAGTCTGCCTATTAGATATGGCATCGGAAAATATTAAATGAGTATTGTTCAATCATTGATTTTGAGTATTTGTTTCAATAACATATAGTTCCTTATCATGATAACTATTGTGATAAGCTAGCGTTCAACACTTTATAGAAACTAGATTTGAGATTGTGCTGTTTTTTTAATCCCTCTTTAGAATATCTTTGGTATTAATCGCCATGGTGTTTGTTTCATGTATTCTTTGTAATCTGATCCGAATTGTTTGATAAGAAGGTGTTCTTCATCAATGATGCTAAGGATCATGATGGGTACAGCGATGGTTGCTAGAAGAACTGCAGCAATTGAATAAAAGAATAATGCAAGACCATAACCAATGATGAGAAGTGAGGTGTAATGTGGATGTCTGATCGTTGAACAAATGCCGGTGGTGACCAGTTGTCCGTGAAAGGTTTTATGCCAGAAGATTTCCCATTTGAAATAAAGGAAGGTTCCAGCTAAAAAAATGAGGCATCCTATGAGTATGGTTGGCCATTGGGGAAGAGGGAGTTGCCAAATGTTAAAGACTGCGGTCATCGGTCCGATCATAATAATGAGAAGTATTGGTGCATAGTGGATAATGAATAGTAGGCGAAGAGTTTTTGGTGGTTTATATGGTAGTAATGACATAGAACATTTGGTTATTGAATGTTTATTCCGTTATCAGTAATGGCTATGTTTTGGGGTTTTAGGCTGTGTTTAGTGTTTCTCATTTTTACAATGGAAAGTTTTCTTCGGTCCATGGTTGTATCATAACTTAAGGTGATGACTCCATCAGCAAGGAATTCTGAGATCCCATCTCTTGAAAGCTCGGTGGAGCCAAGTTGAAGTTCTGAAGTAACAACTGAGGTTGCACCTGAGGTTTCTAATGCATTCATGATGTAACGCAGGTGTTTTCGTTGTGGAGTATGAGAGGAGGATGCTTTTTTTGCGTTGACAATACTATAGTTTGGTGGAGTGTAATCTGGATTTCTTAGGTACATGGGCAGTTCAGAGAGCGGTGTTATTGAGTCAAGGACAATTCGGTCGTATTCTCCATTTAAGATTTCTTCGCTCATGCTTTCGTAAATCATTTTTTGATTGATGTCTAAATAACGGAATTTTGCAGTTCCTTGTTCAATGGCATCTTTGAAATTGAATCCTAGGTTTTTTGCTTCAAAAATAAGTCCTTCTTCTTGTTTATCTAGTGTTAAATAAAGGACTTTTTCATTGTTTTTTACACCCTCATACAGAAAATGGAAACAAAAGATGCTTTTTCCGGCTCCTGGTGATCCTGAGATGAGTGTTATTGAATTTTTAGGAAAGCCACCTTGGATAAGATTATCAAGATTTGTTATTCCAGTTGTGATTCGTTGCACACAATCTGTTTCTTTTGAAAAGATTTCTTCCATCATGGTTCGTCCCATCCTACTAAAACGTATTACGTTCATGGTTTATAACATGTTTTAGTTTTTAGATGTTATGGTCCATTTATGATTTTCTTTTGTGGTTTATTGAGCTGACCGATTGTTCACCTTTATAAGCTTTTAGTAAGGGAAAAAGAAATATTTATATACTTTGTTGAATAAAAATAATAGTAGAACGAAATTTATTGGGGGCGCCATACATGGAAAACAAAAAAACAAACATTTGGATTTGGCTGCAAAACGGACAACTGTTCAAATCTGTTTCTTGTCCTGACGATGGAACCGTTTGCATTTATGATGCAAATGATAAACTCATGTTGAAACGAACGGGACTAAATAAATTGCAAATTAAGCAAATCGAACAGTACATCCAACGGTATGGCGCTAAAAAGTTGAATAAAAACGCCGAACCCTTTAGATTCCTTGGAAAATAAAAGGGAATCAAAACTCGTTTTTTTTCTTAAAAAGAGATTGGCACGCTTTGATCAGGATGCACCTGAATACCAGTATTAGTTATGTCCATGGAAACGATTTTTTTCAAATGTTTTCCATATCTCATCTTTAATACTTCGATAGCATTCTTTCGTTGATCTTCAACCTTAACATTATATAAAACAATGATACCATCAGCAAGGAATTCTTCAATCCCTGAATCACTGAATCGAGTAGGCAACGGATCAGTTTCACTAATCAAAAACGAGGTTGCCCCTGTGTCTTCAAAAAAGGAAAACAACTGTTGTAAATAGACTCGATAATTCTTTTCCTTAGTTACCGATGCAGCAATAATTGCAGTAAGCGAATCCACTACGATTACTTCGGGATTGAAGCCCTTTGGTATAACCAAAGGTTTGATTTTATAAGATAGCTCAGTTGCCGATCCTGATCCGCCAAGAGAACCAAATTTCATTCGAAGGATATCTAATGGATTGATATTTTGAATGAGAAAATCTCCATTCTCAATAGCATCACCAACATGCCATCCAAATTCTTCAAGACTTTGAACGATTCGGTCGTTTCCCTCTTCAAAACTAACATACATGCATCTTTTACCTTGTTGGATTTGATTAACACAGATCTGTCGACACAATGTACTTTTCCCAGTACCTGGACCTCCTGCAATCATCACTGCATTACCCTGGGGAATTCCTTTCTGTTCGAATAATTCATCAAACCCGGGAATATTGGTTTTTAGCACTGGTTCATTTGGAGATGGTTCTTGATACTGTTCTGATTCGTACATGGTAACATCAATTTTTCTTCAATACTGCTCATTATTTTTTCAAAGATGGAAGATGCCTATGAATGTAATCATCAACTAATAATGGTATTGCTCCTTTTTTTAAAATGATTGACCTCGGATTTTTTTCAATTATTCTTAATCAGGATACTGCATAATCGTTCCTATACCTATCTGCACGTTGATATCAACCACCTTAATATGTACAGTAAGATTTGCATTTTTTTTCTCAATTGAAACCATATTTTCAGTATCAATTAGAATATCAATGTCGGTTTTTTCAAATTGATTTTGATCCTTTAACCAATTAAGGGATTGATTCCATGCTTCAAAATAATCTGTACTAATATTTAAAAAACTAACATTTTCGTAGGTATAAGTTTGTGAAGCATTTCTATTTGATCTGATCTGGGTTCGAATGTAACTACTTTTATATCCTTCAGCAACATTTTTGTTTCCTAAAACCGAAAAATTATATAGCGTCCAATTTACATGAATCGTCTTGTTTACTCCATCAGTTGTTTTTTCAAAATACACTGGCGGATGAATCTTCATTGCTTCACCGCCATCATCCTGTTTTAAGATTACTCCACCTGCTTCTAAAACGAAATTTTGGTTAAGATAATATGCATTAACTGATTCATATTCTATACTACTAAGATCAAAAGTTTTATTAATTGTTTGATTTACTATCGTAATATTGTTATTGCTTAATTCCTTTGGAATATGATGTAATCTTCCAAATGCTCTTGCCGTAACAAAATAGGGAAGTTCTCTGCTTCCAAGAGTTATTGCTGTTGAAATAGGTCCGGTTTCTTTTGCTTGACATTGTAAATCGATCACTGACTTTAAATGAGAGAATTGATTTTCGACTTCATCCATATGTTCAGCTTCTTTTTGTTCCATGATTTCTGGGATGTATACGAGTTGGATTGTTGATATGATGATCGATACGAGGGCAACAAGAAGTAATGCTTCGATAACTCCAGCGACTGCGGTTTTATCAGAGTGAAATGAACTTAATTTCATCTTGTCTACCATCCACCTTCATTAAGTATTATGTACATTCCCTTTTATATGCATTTCTTGACATTTTCATTGTTTTGATAAAGTTAATGAAGCTTAGTTGCATTGACTCTGTAAATGCCATTATGGATAATCAAAGCAATGAGAGTATTGTTGAGAGGTGAAAAGATTTTATGGGTATGACTTTTGCTGAGAAAGTACTTGCAACCTATGCAGATGAAAAAGAAACAGTCCCAGGTCAAATCGTAACAGTACATCCAGATCATTTACTAACACATGATAATACTGCAGCTATCATCCAGAAAATACCTGATGAACTAAACCAATATGGTATTGCATCTACTGATTTACCGATTATTGTTATTGACCATGTTGTTCCCGCTGCATCAGAAAAAACAGCGTTGAATCATAAGAACATTCGGGAGTTTGTGAACAAGCATAAGATTAAACATTTTTATGATGCTGGAGAAGGTATTTGTCATCAAGTTGTGGTAGAAAAAGGATTAGCTCTACCTGGAAAAATATTGTTAGGGAGTGATTCTCATACGTGTTCATATGGTGCAGTTGGCGCGTTTTCTTCAGGGATTGATAGAACTGAAGCAGCAGCATTACTGCTTACCGGTCAAACTTGGTTAAAAGTACCTCAAAGTATTAAGATAACATTAGAGAATCAATTACCCTCTGGTGTTTATGCTAAAGATCTTATTTTGCATATCATTGGTGATATTTCAGCATCTGGAGCTACGTATTGTTCGGTTGAATATCATGGTGATGTGGATCAATTATCTATCGATGATCGATTCACTATTGCAAATATGGGTGTTGAGATGGGAGCGAAAAACTCTGTTTTCTTTGTGGATCAAATCACAAAACAATATCTGTCTTCAATTGGTGTCAACGAAAAAGAGTATTCAGATGTATATGCAGATGAAGATGCAGAGTATGCTCAGGAATTAACCTATGATCTTTCAAAAGTAGTGCCTATGATTGCTAAACCTCATACGGTTGACAATACTACTACTGCTGAATCAGTGCAAGATATTGATATCCAGCAGTGTTTAATTGGAACGTGTACTAATGGGAGATTATCTGATTTACGAATCGCAGCAGATATTGTTAAAGGGAAAACAGTGAATGCTAATGTCCGATTGTTGATTCTTCCGGCGTCACGAACGATTTTAAAACAAGCTTTAAATCAGGGTATCATTCAAACACTTGTAGATGCAGGCGCGATGATCCTTCCACCTGGTTGTGGTCCATGTCTTGGAGCGCATCAAGGAGTGCTTTCGCCAGGTGAACGATGTTTAAGTACGGCAAATCGAAATTTCAAAGGCCGAATGGGTTCTAAAGATGCTGAGATTTATTTAGCAAGTCCAGCCACGGTTGCAGCAAGTGCGCTAACTGGTTATATCACTGATCCTCGGGAGGTGATGAACTAATGACCGTTTGGAAATATGGCGATGATATTAACACGGACATGTTATTTCCTGGAAAATATACCTATACTTGTAGTACTCCAGAAGAGATCAAACCTCATTTGTTAGAAGATTTAGATTCATCTTTTGCTGATAATGTAAAAGAAGAGGACATCATTTTTGCAGGAAAAAACTTTGGATGTGGAAGTAGCCGAGAACAACCTGTCGTTGGCTTAAAAGCCGTTGGAATAAAAGCAGTGATTGCAAAGAGTTTCGCTCGGATTTTTTATCGAGCAGCGATCAATCAAGGATTGTTATTAATAGAATCTCCAACAGCAGTTGATGCATATTCAAAGGGGGATAAGGTAACGATTGATGCAGATGATGGAGTTATTCAAGTTGGATCTGAAACCTTTCATTTTCCACAACTTCCGCCAGAAATCATTGCTATTCAACAAGCTGGTGGATTGTTACCTTACGTTCGAAAAACTTTGAAGAAACAAAAATGAAGGATTAAACTACTTAAATGATCCTTCTCTTCTCAACTTTTTTATTTGTTATATTCTGGATATTTTCCATTAAGATATTCTTTTGCAAGATGCTGATAGATTTCAGCGTTTTTTCGCCCTTGTTTTTGATAGATTTCATCTTGTTTGATGACTTTTCCGGGGACGCCAAGAACTAAACTATTCTCTGGAATAACAGTATCTTGAGTTACTAACGCATTTGCTCCGATGATTGATCCCTTTTTAATAACTGCACCGCTTAACACGGTTGCATGAATCCCGATAATGCAATCTTCTTCAACGGTTGCTCCATGAATCATTGCT
>CAYPUK010000008.1:0-19745 GCA_964414035.1 uncultured Thermoplasmatales archaeon
AAACTCGTTTGCTTTGGTTATTCGTTTTTTGAACATTTCGTTCCCATCTCGCCTTACATGTTCTTTTTAGATGCACCTAGTGAAGAAATTCTTAATCGAATTCGACAGCGTTCCGAACATGAAATTTTTGAAACATATGATGCACTTGAAAAAGTTCGAAAGAAAGCAATGCTTCTTCTAAAGAACTGGTATGTGATTGATACTTCTGGATCAGTTGATGACACGTTTTCAGCGATTGCCTTATTGTTAGAAGAACTTGATGAAATGGAACACTCATAATTTTATAAAAAGACTTATATATTTTGTTTGTTACTTTACATATATGGATGGGGGAGTAATCCTAATTTTTTCCCATCTTTCCTCACCACCTTCATAGTATTCCCCCATCCATCATTCCTCAAAAAATGAAGTCTGAAACTGGTTTTGAATCTTTTTCCCATCCATAAACTAATTATTTAAAAATGTTTCTCAAGATAAGAAATGATACTTGAAAAGATTGCTTGACCATCTCCATGATTTGGATTTAAGCCTTGTTCAGGCCAATTATGCTGTTGGAATCGATGAAACACTCGTTCGGGATGAGGCATCATACCAAACACGTTTCCCTCTCGATTACAAATACCTGCAATATTAGCAAACGATCCATTCGGATTCCAAGGATAACCTGCATATTCACCATGGTCATCAACGTATTTGAACACGATTTGATCATTATCTTCTAAATCTTGAACGGTTTTTTCTTGATTTTCAGTCGTAAAAATCAGTTTCCCTTCAGCATGAGCACTAGGAATCAACCGAATATCATTCTTTTTGATATCTTGAGTAAACGCACAATTTCCATCATTCACATGTTTTAACAAACTTGGTCTACATTCAAATCTACTGGAATCATTACGATGTAAACAGGCTTGAGGAATCGAACTCATAATTTTATCAGTTGCGGGAAGAAGACCAAGTTCAATTAACACTTGAAACCCATTACAAACTCCTAAAATTGGATAACCCTCTTTAACATATTCAGTGAGATCATTTCCAAGTTTACTTTTCATTCGCGCTGCAAAGATTGCTCCAGCTCGAATGTAGTCACCAGCTGAAAAACCACCAGGTATCATTAAACAATGAAAATCTGAGATTTTCCGTTCCTCTTCTTTTGTGGTATCAACATGCAGTAATTGTTTTAAATGGACAAATTCAGGATTTGTGTTAAGTTGTTGAAACGCATCGAAAGATTCTTGTTCACAATTTGTTCCTTCAATGCGAAGGATGCCTACTCGAATATCTTTTTTTTTCACGATTAATTCCCGTTCCTACAACACAATTTTTTCCAATTACCACATTTCTTTTTTGTTTTTAAAGGATTCTACTCACATGGTTAAGATTGATTTTTGGAAAAGAATTATAATCGTGTTTTAGTTAGCCTGTTGCGAATGGATTATGATCAGTTAAAAAAGAAATCGTTACTCGTAACAAAAGAGCCATTAGCTGGGGCTGACTTAAAAACGATTTTTCAATTATTAAAACAAAACAACTTTCATGTCTCAATTCCATATTTTCCCCGGTTCATCTATTCATTGTTCTTATCAAGCGTTCTCTCTCCGTTTCGCTATCGGGATCGACGGTTTATGAAACAACATGCAGATGAAATTACTATTGATAAACCTCCAGTTTTTCTTCTTGGTCATTGGCGTGGGGGAACAACATATTTACACAACATGCTTTCGAAAGATGATCGATTTGGTTTCTTTTCAACGTTTGACGCCTATGTTCCAGGCGTTTGCATTAAAAATGAAAAATTGTTGAAAGGTATTGTTGCAGGAAGTCTACCGAAGAAACGACCGATGGATGATGTAGCAATGGGTGCTGATCTCCCTCAGGAAGAAGAGTATGGTCTTGGTGGATTAAGTGTGTATTCCTATTATCACGGATGGATCTTTCCCCAACATATGAATCTATATGATCGATTTGTCTGGTTGGATGATGTAAATTCAGAAGTAGTAACTGATTTTAAACAAAAATACTTATATTTATTAAAGAAAGCTTCAGTAAAAAATAATGGTAAACAATTACTGTTGAAGAATCCAAGTAATACTGCTCGAGTAAAACTATTACTTGAATTATTTCCGGATGCAAAATTTATTCATATTCATCGAAATCCGATCAATCAATATTTATCAATGCTACGGTTCATGCAAACCGTAATTCCTTTGTATTGCTTGCAAAATCCTCCTCCTTTTGAGTTAGTTGAAAAGCACATTTTCAATATGTATCAGCGAATGTATAAGAAATATCTTTCAGAGCGATTACTTGTTAAAGAAGGAAATTTAGTTGAAATCAAATATGAAGATTTCGTCAAGGATCCCTTACCTGAATTAGAACGAATCTATAGTGACCTTGGTTTTACTGGTTATGATTCCATAAAAAAACGGTTTCATGCATATATGCTTGCTCAATCTGAGATTCATCCTCGATCTTATACCCTTTCTAAAGAAATTCGGGAAAAAGTGTTTTCTCATTGGAAATTTGCATTTGATGCGTTTGGTTATGATATTAATGAGTAAGCCACCCCACCAAAACCTTTTTTAATGATATTTAATTACTGGCTAAGCAAATAGTTAAATGTAATGATATATAATTAAAAATAATGAGGTATAATTATGCCAGAAGAAAAAGAAACAAAAAAATACACAACAATCTCTATTCCAACGCCCCTTGCAAACAAAATCAAACAACGCATCGAAGGAACGGGCTTTAACTCCCTCTCATCTTATGTTACCTATGTGCTTAGAGAAGTCATCTCCAATGTAGAAGACGACGAAACCGAAGAAGCATTCAGCAAAGACGACGAAGAAAAAGTCAAAGAACGTTTAAGAGCGCTTGGATACCTCGACTAAAAAAGGAGTATAAAACTATGCCAAGACCACACGGAAATAAACTCATCAATAGATATATAACAAAAGAATCAACAGAATTTGAAGACATGCCCACCTACGAAATAAACACAAATCTAGCCGAAGACGTCATGAACATTGCATCAGGAGTCTTTTCCCCACTCACTGGATTCCTCGGCTACAATGATTTACATAATGTTGTTAACCACAAACGACTCAGCAATGACACACCCTGGACCCTCCCAATCCTT
Source organism: uncultured Thermoplasmatales archaeon (assembly GCA_964414035.1). Taxonomy (GTDB): domain Archaea; phylum Thermoplasmatota; class E2; order DHVEG-1; family DHVEG-1; genus EX4572-165. The sequence continues at coordinate 3,140 of CAYPUK010000008.1, forward strand.
TTTGATTGCGCAAAAAAAGACGAGATCAGCGAAGGCGACACCATCATGCTCACTAACAAAGAAACCGATCTCAAAGCACTCCTCGACGTCAAAGAAATCTACACCTATGATAAAAAAACACTTGCCAAAGAGATTTACACCACTACAGATCCATCTCATCCGGGAGTTGACATGCTCTACAACATGAACGATTCATTCATCGGCGGAAACATCATCCTCATAAAAAAAAACAAAAGAACATTTGATGACTACAACCTCACTCCAAGAGAAACAAGAATTCTTTTCAATGAAAAAGGATGGAAAGAAATCGTAGCATTTCAAACCAGAAACCCACCACATCTCGGTCATGAATATGTTCAAAAAACAGCGCTCACCTTTGTAGACGGAATCTTTATCAACCCAATCCTTGGAAAGAAAAAACCTGGAGACTTCAAAGACGAAGTGATTCTTAAAAGCTATGAAACCCTCATGGAAAAATACTATCTTAAACAACGAAGCGTCATGAGCGTTCTTCGAACCAGTATGAAATACGCTGGACCACGAGAAGCAATTCATCATGCCATCATGAGAAAAAACTTTGGCTGCACTCACTTCATCGTCGGAAGAGACCATGCAGGAGTAGGAAACTACTACGGACCCTACGATGCACACGATATCTTCAAAGAATTCCCAGATCTAGGAATCACACCCGTGTTTTTCAGAAGTTTTTCAAGATGCACCAAATGTGGAAGCGTCGTTAATGACAAAATCTGTCCGCATGATCAAAAATATCATATCAACTTTAGCGGTAAAAAAATCCGAGCTCTTCTTCGAGAAGGAAACGTCCCATCTGAAGACATGATGAGAAAAGAAGTTGCAGAAACAATCCTACAATTCGACAAACCATTCGTCGAATAAATCATTTCTTTTCTTTTTTAAACTAAAAAGGTGAAAAAACAATATGAACAAACTCGATCAACTTAAAGGAAAAGGCCTGCTCATCCATCACTGGGATGCGGATGGAATCTGTAGTGCTAAACTCGTAATAGATAAACTAGGAAAAAAAATAACGACTAATAAAACACCAACACTTGGAAACTATTTTCTCACTGATGAAGAACTAAAAGAATGCAAAGGATTTGATTTTGTCATCGTTGTGGACATGAGCCTTCCAGAACAAAACATATTATATCTTGCAAAAGAATCAAAAGTACTCATATTTGATCATCATTTAGGAAAAGTCATAAAAGAAGTCTTCCATCACAACCCTATAATCAAGGGTGAAGACCCAGATGAATACCCAAGTGCCAGCTGGATTGTCAATGACTACCTTGAAAATGATGTGAACCTGTATGGACTACTTGGAATCATCGGGGATCACGAACAAAAAATCAAGGAGAATCCTCATTTTTCAAAAATCATAGATTCATTCTGCAAAAAACACAATCTCACATTTGATGATTTACATAAAATGGCCTATTTACTAGATTCAAACTACAAAAAAGGCAATAAAAAAGCAGTTGAACAAGCACCATATTATCTTATTGATCATCCAGGACACAAAGCAATTTTAGAGAATACTACTTGGAACAATAATTTAACTGAACTTGATGAAGAAATCAACACTATTCTTGATGAATCCATTAACAAAACAGATAGCATCATTATGAAAATCATGAACACCAAATCAAACATCATTTCAACCATAACTCGAAAACTAGCGTGGACAAACAACCAAGATGCCGTAGTGGTCAACAAAGGCTATTTTGATAGTGAAGATCAACTCTATGTTCGAACCATAGATAACGACATGCAACCCATGATAAAAAAAGGAAAAGAATATGGTTTTAAATGCGGCGGGAAAAAAGAAGTCCTTGGTGCCATACTTCCTAAAGAAAAAACAGAATCTTTTGTGAATGAAATCGTTACTTATTTATCAAAACAATAAAAAAAATTTGGAGGAAAAAAGTATGAAAGAACAAAAAGCAACAAATGTCACCTGGCATGATCATAAAGTCACTAAAGAAAACCGAGAATCATTACTTAATCAAAAAGGATCAGTACTCTGGTTCACTGGCTTATCGGGCAGTGGAAAATCTACAATTGCTAATGAAGTTGCATACAAACTGCATCTACATCAGAAATTTGCGTACGTTCTCGATGGAGATAATGTCCGACACGGACTCAATAAAGACCTTGGATTCAGTCCAGAAGATCGAAATGAAAACATTCGAAGAATCAGTGAAGTTGCTCACCTTTTCGCTGATGCCGGCGTTATTACTCTTACCGCATTCATTTCACCCTATCAAAAGCTCAGAGATTTCTGCCGAAACCTTCTTCCAGAAGAAAGATTCTTTGAAATACATTGTCAAGCGAAACTAGATACTTGTGAAGAACGCGACCCAAAAGGACTCTACAAAAAAGCACGAGCCGGAGAAATCAAACAATTCACTGGAATCGATGCACCATACGAAGAACCAGAAAACCCTGAAATTATTCTTGACACGGATAAATTCAATGTTGAAGAATGTGCTCAGCAAGTAATCGATGCGTTAAAAGAAAAAAATATCATCTAAAAATGGAATGGTCTATGGAATTAGATTCTTCAACAAACTATATTGTTTCTGGTCTTGAACGATCAGGAACATCAATGCTTATGCAAATACTTCATAATGGAGGATATCCCGTTGCAGCTGATAAAAAAAGACCAGCTGATGAAAACAATCCCAAGGGATACTTTGAACTTGAAGGCGGAAAAATCATTAACAAACTCATGCAAAAACAGTTTCCGTTTGATAAATACAAAGGAGAAATCATTAAAATCACGGCGTATGGACTCAAATATCTTCCAAATGGAAACTATAACATTATTTACTCAGAACGACACATTGAAGAAATCCTTGATTCCATGGAAAAAATGGCACAAATCACAGATGAAAACAGAAATGAAACAAAAGACGTCTTTCTCAAACTCAACTCATTTATTAAACAACAAATAACCGCTCGATCAGATTGTAACGTACTATTTGTTAACTACAATGAGATTTTACAGGATCCAAAAGAACATGTCAAAGACATCTATGAATTCTTAGATCAACAAAAAGCCGATTTAACATCCATGATAAAAACTGTTGACAAAGAATTATATCGGAATCGAAAAGAATAATCGCAAATCATAAAAGAAAAAAACGTTTTACCAGCTAAAATAGACAATGAAACTTTCGTCCAAACTTTCTGATCCATTCGTTTATTCAAAACGATTCAACATCATTTCTCTTTTCATCGCTTTCTTCATTCTTTTTTTATTTTACATTATTCCTTATTCGCCACCAGGATTAACAGTAAATGGAAGAATGATGCTTGGTATTCTTATCACTGCAGCAATCCTTTGGATTACTGAACCGATACCTCTTGCTGCCACAGGATTACTCATCATGATTCTTCAACCATTACTTGGTATTATATCCTCTGAAGAGATTTATTCAACATTTGGTAATCAAGCAGTATTCTTTCTTATTGGTGCATTTATTATCGCTGCAGCTGTTGAAACCCATGGTTTACATCGAAGAATCGCTCTTAAATTCCTCAAACATTTCGAAAACACACCTCGCAAATTCACATTCGGCATCATGTTATCTTCGGCATTACTCTCTTTTATCATGCCCGAACACGGCGTCGCAGCATTGTTTTTACCAATTATCACTTCGATTTTACTTGCTATGAAAATCAGTCCTAGGGAAAGTAATTTTGGAAAGGTAAGCGTTCTTAGTATCGCCTATGGTTGTTCCATTGGAAGTCTTGGAACACTAATAGGTGGCGCACGGAATCCATTAACCATTGGATTCTTAGCAGATGCTGGAATCACCGTTACATTCTTAGATTGGATGATCTATGCTGTACCCGTTGTGGTGGTTTCACTTCCAATTGTTTGGTTTATCCTACAATTTGTTTTCCCCATTGAAATCAATGATGTTACAAAAGCAAAAAATGAAATCGAACAACAAGTAGCAATAGATGGAAAGATCAAAAAAGAAGAACTCATTGTGCTGTCAGTATTAATCTTTACTGTGTTTCTTTGGATCTTTTTTTCTCATTACACGTATTTTGGTCTTGCTGGCATCGCATTACTTGGAAGCATCCTCCTTTTTTTAACTGGAAGTATATCCTGGAAAGACGTGGAAAAAAAAGTACCCTGGGGAATTATTCTTCTCTATGGGGGAGCAATCACTCTAGGTCTTGGCATGCAACAAACCGGAGCTGGAAGTTGGATAGCTCAAAACCTCTTTGACGTCATGTCAGGAAATGTTTATCTTGTCATATTCAGTCTCATCCTCTTTACCATTCTCTTAACTAACGTTATGTCAAACACTGGAGCTGTTGCTGTACTGTTACCAATTGGTTTAGCAATATCTAATGAAATCCCTGGAATAAGTCCTCTCTTTTCATCAATGATCATTGCGCTCAGTGGAGGCTTAGCATTCATATTTATAATTGCCACCCCTGGAAATGCAATAGCTTATTCCTCAGGATATTTCTCAACAAAAGATCTATTCAAAGCTGGAACTATCGCAAATTTTGCTTGTATTGCAATACTATTTGTGATTGCAATCGTTTACTGGAAAGGAATCATTGGATTATGAAAACAATAAAAAGAAAAGAAACAATATCTTTCTACAAAAAAATCATAGTGTAGAATTAGTGAAAATAAAATAAAGATTAGGTTTGAATAACAATGTTTCAAAATATACTAGTCCCCATCTCGTCAGAGTTCTATTCAAAAGATGTCGTCAAACGAAGTATTTTTTTAGCAGAAACATTCAATGGAAAAGTCCATTTACTCTACATCATTGAAAAAAAACCATTAGATGAAATGGAACGGCGAACAGATACACATCTTACCCATTATGATAGAACAGAAACCCATAAAGGTGTGCTTAACCAGCAACGACACACTGCTGATGACCTTGTTTTTGAAGATGCAATACAACGATTACACAAAAAAAACATAGACATAAATACCACTATTATGCAAGGAGAGTTTAGCGAAGTAGTTACTGATGAAATTGAAAAAAATCAGTATGATCTGGTACTTATAGGATATGGGCGAGGATGCATGATTGATTACCGATTAATCAATGAAATTGGCATACCTGTATGGATTGAATCCGGCGGGCATCATAAATCAATTCTTGCCGTCTGTTCAAATCTTGCTCCAAACCAAAGAGTCCCTGAACTAAGTCTACTTCTTTCTAAAAAACTTGATTGGAAACTCAAAATGATCTATGTAACAGATGTCGAAGATAATGTTGAGGTTGATGAACAAGGAAACCGATCCAGTCCAAAATCATTACATGAACTCTTATTTGCAAGACAAGAATTCATCGAACACATGCAAGAAAAAGGCATAGGAGTAAAAACCGTTGAAGGAAGCCTGCAAAAACAAAGCATTAAAGCCGCTCGGAAAATAAAAGCTGGTCTTGTCATCATTGGCAGAGAACAAAAGAAACGAGGGAAACTAGGTTTCCCAATTAAAAAAGTAAAACAAAAAATGGCAGAACGCTGTAAATTCTCTTTACTTTTCATCAATTAAAAGTTCTCATAACTTAATTCTACCCCTTTTTTACAATTACTTACCTATTGGATGATTTTTAAACCAAAAAATTATAACTGTACTTTATAATGTCTGAGTTGATACATTATGAAAGCAGTCATTCTTGCCGCGGGTGAAGGCAAAAGACTCAGGCCGTTTACTGAAACCATGCCAAAAGTCATGCTTCCTGTGGCAAACAAACCAATCATTCATCATGTAGTCGATGCCCTGGTTGCAAATGGTATTACAGAAATAATAATTGTTGCAGGATACAAAAAAGAATCCATCATGCAACATTTCAAATCATATGACAAAGCAACCATAACCTTTGCTATTCAAGAAAAACAACTTGGTACCGCTCATGCTCTTCTTCAAGCTGAGAAACACATAGATGATACCTTTTTAGTATTACCTGGAGATAACGTTATCAGCGAATCATCTCTTTCTAAATTAATTGATCAAAAAAATGAATATGCACTTATCATTAAAAGATTTGACAAACCCTCAAAATACGGAATGGTATCTATTTCAAAAAACACTCTTCAAAAGATTATTGAAAAACCAACAATCATTGAAGAAGACTCCTTTATTTCAACAGGAATCTACAAATTTCCCAAAACGATTTTTTCAGAAATAAAAAAGATTACACATAAAGGCGAATATCAACTTACATCGATGATACAAAACATTTTAAAAAACGAGATTACTATCACTGTAGTTCAAGCAAATAACTGGTTAGACGTAGTTTATCCATGGGATTTACTACCCGTTAATGATGCACAACTACGAAAAACAGTTTCTGCTACACAGGGCATCATTGAAAAAAATGTTACTATAAAAGGACCAGTTATGATCGGTGAAAACACTCAAATTCACTCAGGAACCTATATTATTGGTCCAGTAATCATCGGAAAAAATTGCGAAATCGGACCATACACCTGTATTTATCCATCAACCACCATTGGAGACAACACCGTTATCCGATCATTTTCAGAAATAAAAAATTCAATTATCATGAATGATGTCAAAATACGATCAAATTCAGTCCTATCTCATTCAGTGATTGGAAAAGGAGCTATCATTGACCATGGGTTCTCAAGCTTAATCGGAGAATCAAAAAAACATTTTGAACATGAATGTATAAACATAAAAGATATAGGTGTGATGATAGCAGAAGACTCCATTATCAATAGTCACGTAGTTACCAATCCAGGTGTCATCATTGGAAGACACTGCCATATTCACTCATTAAAACAAATTCAACATGATATAACAAGTGAAACAAAAGTGATGTAACCGTGTGTGGAATAATAGGATATACCGGGTATCGGAATACAAAAACAGTTCTCCTAAACTGTTTAAAACGATTAGAATACCGGGGATATGATTCAGCTGGAATCAGTATTAACAATGAAAAATCTAAGATTGAAACTATTAAAGCCGTTGGGGAAATCAGGATCTTAGAAAAAAAAGCAGAATCCTTCTCAGCAAATGGACCTAGTGGTATAGGACATAGCAGATGGGCGACTCATGGAGCAGTCACTGAAGAAAATGCTCATCCGCACACCAGTTGTCATCAAGAAATCGCAATAGTACATAATGGTATCATTGAAAACTTTAAATCATTACAAGAAAAACTTACACGAAAAGGACACATCTTCAAATCAAATACTGATTCAGAAATCCTAGCACATCTTATAGAGGAACACTATGAAAAAACAACTGATCTAAAAAAAGCAGTTGAAAAAACAATTCAGGAAATCACTGGATCATATGCACTAGTTGCAATTACTGATAAAGAACCAGAAAAACTAATTGCTGCACGAAAAGACAGTCCTCTCGTTATTGGTGTTGGTGATAATGAAAACTTTATTGCTTCAGATGTTCCTGCATTTCTGCCATATACAAAACGAGTGATCTTCTTAGAAGAAGGAGATATTGCAGAGATAACTAATACAAAGATACAACTCTATCAATCAGATGGTTCGAAAAAAGAACATGAAATAAATCATGTTACGTGGAATATCGAAGATGCTGAAAAATCCGGGTTCACTCATTACATGCTTAAAGAAATCTATGATCAACCTGAAAGCGTTCAGGAAGCATTACGTGGTCGAATCTCAGATTTTGATTATTCAATATCTTTTCCAGATAATGTTGAGGAACTCCTCTCACAACCATTCGAATCAATAAATATCGTTGCTTGTGGAACGTCTTATTATGCGGCATTACTTGGAAAATATTTACTTGAATCATTAACCTCTTTACCAGTTTCGGTAACCTATTCATCAGAATACCGATTCTTTGGAAAAAACTATGCTCATTCACTAGTGGTAGCTATTACCCAATCGGGAGAAACACTTGATACCCTTGCTGCATTAAAAGAAGCTAGAAAAAATGGAGCATCAACACTTGCCATAACAAATATTATTGGAAGCAGTGCAACAAGAATTGCTGATGCATATCTTCTCATGCAATCAGGACCAGAAATAGGAGTGGCTGCTACCAAAACATTTACCTCCCAAATTGTTCTCATGGCTCTTCTTTCATTATGTCTTTCCCTTAGATATGATAAGATTGGTGCTGATGATTTCCATCATCATGTACAACAATTGAAACAGATTCCAAGAAACATTCGTAAAATATTTGATACTATCGATGAAATTAAACACGTTGCAAAAAAACTATCAACTGCATATTCTACGTTTTTTATTGGAAGAGGATTGTGGTATCCACTAGCCCGGGAAGGAGCATTGAAACTAAAAGAAATCAGTTACATTCACGCTGAAGGATTTCCAGCTGGAGAACTCAAACATGGACCATTTGCTTTACTAACTAAAAAAACACCTGTCGTGGCAATACTACATAAAGGAATAACTTACGATAAGATGCTTGCTAATATCGGAGAAATAAAAGCACGAGGACCCATAGTTATCGCAATTGCTGAAGATGATGATGAAGATATTGAAAAATATGCTGATCATGTTCTCCGATACCCAACTGATGGAGAAATCGAATGTCTCATCCCCGCAACTGTCATCTTACAATTATTGTCCTATTATACGGCTCTTTATCGAGATTGTCCAATTGATAAACCACGGAATCTTGCAAAATCTGTAACCGTTGAATAAAAAAATAAAAACCACTCTTAAAAAAATTGAAGTAATGTGAATAATCATGAAATGTGTGATGCTAGCTGCTGGTGAAGGAAAACGAATGCATCCTTTAACCTATACGCAACCAAAAGTAATGCTTCCCATCGCAAATAAACCCGTGATCGAATGGAACCTCATCCATGCAAAACAAGCAGGAATAACTGATTTTTTATTTGTAGTAGGATACAAAGACGAACAGGTTCGATCCTATTTTCAAGACGGATCAAAATGGAATGTTCACATTGAATACGTGAATCAAGGCAAACCCAGAGGAACTGGTCATGCGGTAGGAATGGTTGAATCATTCGTTGATGATTTTCTTGTCCTTTGCGGAGACACCATTTTCAACACCTCAGATATCAAACAAATCGCAAAAGAAAAAACTAGTATTGGTTTGTATTTGGTGGATAATCCCAAGGAATATGGAATCGTTGAAACAAAAAATAATGACCTCATTAAAATCCATGAAAAAATGAAGAATCCATTTACCAATCTCATTAATGCAGGAATATATCATTTCGACAGATCTCTTTTTACTGCATTAGATCACCTTAAAAAATCTCCTCGTGGCGAATATGAACTTACAGATGCAATTAATAATCTAACACAAAAAAATCCGTTTACTGCCTATACGCTAACTGAATGGCAGGATGTTGGGTATGCCTGGGATCTTCTTGATGCAAACGCAAAAATGCTTCAAACAATAACCTACACTCAACAAGGAACAATTGAGAAAGAAGCAATATTAAAAGGAAACGTTTTCGTTGGAAAAGAAACGGTTGTTAAATCAGGAAGTTACATTGAAGGGCCAGTAGTTATTGGAAATAACTGTAAAATCGGACCAAACAGCTACATTCGACCCCATACAACCATTGGAAACAACTGTCATGTAGGCAATGCCTGTGAAATCAAAAACAGCATCATCATGAATGATACGAATGTTCCACATCATAACTATGTAGGAGACAGCGTAATCGGACGAGAATGTAATCTTGGATCTGGAACAAAAATAGCAAATCTCAGACTAGATAAAAAGAACATAATGGTTGCCCTTAATGGAAAAATTATTACTACGGGGAGACGAAAATTAGGCGTGATCATGGGAGATAACGTTCAAACTGGAATCAATTCAATGATAAACACCGGAACCCTCATTGGTAATTCTGTTTTTGTGGGACCTGGTGCCATGGTTACTGGAAGTATTCAACCAGGATCACAAGTATTTTGAGATGTAATTACAATTCACATGGTTGCCCCTGTAGAATACTTATTTTTTTGTAGGTGACCCGCAACATTTTTTATATTTCTTCCCGGATCCACAAGGACACGGATCATTTCTTCCAATTTTTTTACCTGCGAATCGTCTTTGAGTAAAAGGAGGATTTTTTTCTTCTGATCCAAACAAGATTTGTTCAGTGATTGGAAGAAATGTTTCAGTTACCTCAACTGATTCATCAGTTTCAAAATCGATGTTGAATTGGGAAAGAAAATCATAATATTGCATGGGATAACTGTTTTCTGCATCTGCTTTTTGGTCTTTATGTAAGATCTCTGCCATTGATTTATCCATTTTTTCCATTCGAGGTGAATACGATAATTGTTTTTGGTTTTTTTCAATTTGATTTCTTTTGTTTTTCAACCATCTTTTTTGTTTCCCACTCGTTTTCTTTGTTGCATAAAGGTCTTCAAGAGAATCTAGCACCCTAATGTAATCATCATAAATCGTTGAGAATATTGAATCAACATTGTATGCTTCATCTTCTGCTCGTTTGTCAACGATGGCAAGTGCATCCATAAAATAAGTTTCAGCATCATCATACCTTTTTTTATCGAAGTAATAAAGACCAATGTCCATTGCGATGTAACAATCATAAGGATACTTTTTCTGAATTTTTTCAAAAAGTTTTCTTCCCTTTTTTTCATCTTCTTGTAATTGCTTTATCACTCTGATGTAATCCCAATATGCATCAGGTTCGTGATCCATAAGATGATGAACAATATTTTGCACATCTTTTTCAAACTCGGGTATTGAACGAAGGAGGATTAAAAATTCTCGGAGTTCAAGTTGCGCATCATCAATATCTAACGTATGAACCCATTCATGCAAAAGATTTTTTTTACTGGAATAAACATACTTTTTGATTTCTTCTAAATATGTTCGTATTTGTTGATGTTCTTTAGGTGTCAATGATTTATTATTAATATGGGTAACATCTTTTTTTGAGATATATTCATAAGCATCGTGGATAAGAGTACTAAATCTATCAATTGATTGTTCATCTGGACAATACTTTTCCCAGAGAGCATATGCTGCAATCCATAAGAAATCTACATCTGCCGAATTATCAGATACTTGTTTGGAGAAAAGTTTTTTAGCAATATCGTCAGGTTTATTCACTGTTTTTGCCATGCGTATAAATTCGTTTTTATCAACGGATATGCCAAAAGAAGATAATTTTTTTACAATCTTTTTTTCTGACCATTTCATTACCGTATCAATGCTTAGATGATTTGATGGATGTTCCCATTGCTTCATGTTATCAGTCATCTTCGTTAATAATCCAAGTTGAATTAGTTGACTAAAATCTCCATCTTCGAATTTTTGTAATTGTTCATGGGCAAAAGTGTACTTTGGATTAAGCATTGTTGCGGTGATAAGACAGTTGACGCCAAGGTATGGTTTCCCGGAAAAAAGATAGCCAAGTCCTGCATTGCAGAACACTCGGTAAATATCTGGATCTGAGGTTTTTGATGCTAAAAGTTTTTGAAAAGTTTCATCGAATTTTTCTTGTGCCTTTGCGAAATCTTGTTGATGCATAAGTTGTAACGCTTTATAGTAAGGTTTGAACCAATCTCTTGGAGGAATCGATAATTGATGATTTTCTAATTGAGTAGTAATGTTTTGTTCATCTCTTCTTTTAAGTTCTTCAGTATATGTTTTTCCATCAAAGCAAGGTAGGGAAATAACTTGATTAAGATGAATAGTTGCATTGAGAAGATGTTCTATAGATTCTGGTTGTTTAACAACCGGGTCATCAAGTAATCCCGTAAGCATTTTTATTGGAATTAATTTATCTTCAAGATCGGGGTCTTGCATCCATCGTTTAACTTCTTCGACTGAAACCATTGAATCTAGATTGCAATTATGTAATGCTTGGTTTAGTTGATCTTCAGCTACAATTATATCTTTATTTTTGCCACTCAAACCATCACCGATACTAGTAATATGAGAACCTTTTTTTATAGTCTTTCATGCAATAAATTATGAAATAAAGAACTGAACAAGCAGAAAGAAGATATCATGCTTCACATTTACTCATTTGATGAAAGATATGATTTGATTGTTTTTTCAAATTTGTAAAAATCCTCTATTTGATTGTTTATAAATTCATATACTAAATCATCTTTGATATGTTCATAACGATGAATAAGAAGATTTCTAAATCCTTTCATTTTTTTGAGTTTTGAAGAAAGAGTGGAACTGATAACCTGTTGCTTTTTGAGTAAATCAAAAATTGTTTCTTCGTTTTGTGGCAATCCCATTTTTTCAGATGAAATGATCATAGCTGAAACCTTAAGAACCGTTTCAATCGCTGCTTCAACTGTTCGTTCACATGCCCGTCTTATAATCAAATCTTCTTCATAATCTTCAAGTGAACGAGGAATCATCATTTCAAGATCCTCAACATACTGTTTCATTTCATCTAGTTTCACAACAATCCTTTTTCGTTTATCCTCATCCATCATTTATTCCTCGAGTTCCTCATAATAAATATCCAACAATGGTTTAAAATCGGAAAATCGTTGAATGGTCTTCATAAAGATATCAAATGTAGTTTCAAAATCTCGTTGATACAGGATTTTTCCTTTTGAAATAACTTCCTGTTGAATATACAACGGAAGATCTTGAAAAATATGAATATCAAATCGATCATCAACACTACCCAGTACAGTTATAATGAAATCAAATCGTTGTTTTTTCGTTCCCTGATAATAAACAGCAATATCAATATCAGACAATGGCGTTTGCTCTCCAGTAACTGTCGATCCATATTGAATGATGAACCCAATTTTTTTCCCTCCTATTTTTTTAATGGTTTTTACTACTGATTTGATATTATTATCTTCAGGAGTCATCTCATAAACTATACCTGTTTATACTTATAAATTCATCTATTCACCCTAAACAATAGGGCTTTTTGAATGGAGAGAAACAAGGATTTCAATCATATTCAAAATAGTTTTATTTATTAAAATGCCTACCATCTTCTTTCATTTTCAATTATTCTTCACTATCTGAAAAATGCAGATAGTGGGCCTTGCTGTAAGTACAGCCATAATGACCATATCATTTTTTTCACAACGAGGTTTTGCAAAATTATTTTATTACATTGTTTTTGACTTTCCAATAATATTTGAGTAATTCAGTAATGCTAACTGGAGCATAATTCCAGACGTCGACTCCTACATTAATCACAGGAACATTTTGGATTACTTGGTGTTTCCATTTATCATGGGCATGTCCACACATGACAAAATCACATTCTTTTGGTATTTCATTACTATCACGTGGAGGATGATGTTGAGATAACACTACTTTATTGCTAAATACTAAGATTCCTTTGACTAGATAACTTTTCACACCGCTATTTCGGTCGTGGTTACCTTGGATGTGAATTATTTTTCCATTAAGTTTTTCTTCCCATTTCTGCGCATTTTTCACTCCTTTAAATGAAAAATCACCAAGATGATACACCGTATCCTCTTCACTTACCTTTTTATTCCATTGTTTAACGAGTTCTTCATTCATCTGTTGACAACGATCTTTTCTGATTTCTTCAGAAGTCCAATATCTTTTATCAATAAGATCACCTTTTTTCAAAAAAGGCCTTTTTGCATATATGATAATGTTTGCATGATCGAAATGGCAATCAGCAGTAAAATAAATCTTCATTCATCCTCCAACATCCTTAGTCTCTCTCATAAAACCATTCAAACATATCCCTTCGTAGTTTTGCCATTCTTCCATCAGGATGAGTGAAAACAATCCCTTCAACATATCCTTGCCTGTTCCCAAGCATCGAAGAAAACAATGGGATTAAACCATCTTTGAACCAGTTCGATATAGTTTCAAAATCTTTAGGATATTTACCCCATGATTTATATCTTAAATGTTTCCGACAAAACGTTTCAAAAGGAAGCCAACGTGGTTCATCTAACTTGTAAAGATTACCATTAATCCTTCCGCCAACCAGTTCTCCAAAATGCTGACCATCAGAAAGATTGCAATATCCTCGATCATAAGAATTCAACAATCCTTTAATAATAACAGAATTCCCCTTTGAAAAAAAGGGAATATGATTTTTTCTATTCCAAATAGATACAATTTTTTCATCTTTAATCACAATTGATACGTTTGTACCATTTATTTTTTCAATTGCCATAACTTGATCGTCTTCAAACACCCAGGAATACACCGGATCTATCTTTGGAGTGACAACGTAATGATTCTTCTTCATTTTTCGTATAAACGGGCTTTTCAATTTTGGCATATCTCTTATTTTCATCCTACAATTTTTCCCCCTGAAGATTATGAAAAACCTTTTTTATTAATTAAATGAAATGAGGGGGTCAGTTAAAGTATTAAACAAAAAAATATTCTTTTCTCCTTGAATGCACATATCTTTTTAAGATTAGCAAAAGGTAAATACTTTTTTAAATAGAAAACAGTTTATTAATATCGGTGGAAAAAAGGTGGAATATAAGGATTATTCAAATCAAAAAATGGTCAACGTAACCTGTGATTTTTGTGGAAAAGAGATGGAATGTCCTGAAGAACTACTTGAAACATCTGAAAAACACATGTGTAGTACTTGCTTTCAAAATATTGATTCGTTCAGAGATCAAGATCTAGGCGAGGTTCATATCGATATGAGTAGAGATGAGATTGATGAGATTGTCGCTGGAAATATTGCTGATGATTTAACAAAGCAAGCCTTTTCTCTGATGTGGTCAAAAGAAAAAAATAGATTACGGAAATTGTCAAAAAAAGAAATGTCCAAAGAAGTATTTGCTACTGGTGTATATATGGGAGTTCAAGCACTGTTTGAATCTATGAAAAAAGATGAAGACATAAAAGCGCTTAAATAAGAAATGAACATAAATGTTAACAAAAAAAGGAACGAAGATTGATGAATCCTGCTTTTGATAAAAAATCACTGAAAAAAGAGATTTCACAAATCCTAGGCCAAAAAGAAGGAGTCCTCTTTGCTTATCTGTTTGGCTCCAGGGCGCGAAATACTCAGAGATCTCAAAGTGATGTTGATGTTGCTGTTTATCTATCTAATCAGATATTAAAAGAAAATAAGTTTTACCCGGAACATCTAGCAAAAGACATTGAAAAAACCATTAACATTCCAGTTGATGTCCGCTGTTTGAATCATCAAGGATTGATTTTTCTTCATCAAGTCTTAAAACATGGTGAGATTTTGGTAAACAATGATAATAAGAAAAGAGTTCAATTTGAAAGCAGGGTGTATGATGAGTATCTTGATTTCAAATATTATTTAGATCAATATAATATCATAAGAAGAAAACGGTTATCTTCATGATTGATGAGGAAATTATTGAATCAAAAATTGATATCATTCTTACGAATTTATCTTATTTAGAAACCGTTCGATCAAGTGATAAAACAGTATTTTTCCATTCATTTGAAAAAAAACAGGCGACCAAGCATTCATTACAGGAAGCAATTGAAGCAAGTCTTGATATTGCAAATCATCTCATTGCTGAACAAGGTTGGAACCGAGCTGAAACCTATGCAGAGATGTTCCAGGAACTGCATACCCATCAAATCATCGATAAACCATTGATGGAGTCCTTAAGTGATATGGCTCGTTTCCGGAATCTTTTAGTGCATCGGTATGGAATTATCGATGAACAACGAGTATGGAGTATACTTCAAGAAGATCTCGATGGCTTTTCATTATTTGTAAAAAACATCGAATCCTTTTTACAACACATGACGAAATAGCCCCAATACAAAGAGTTCTAAGGAATGACAAGTTTTGCACGTGAAGGTTGTTTGGTGGGTTTTGCGGGTGAAAGATGGCTGGTAGCAGATAGTTTTTGTGTGCAAAGGGTTGTAAAATGGTGGTTTGAATCCTTTAGTATGTATTTGATGGTGAATTATATGAGAGGGTATTCTTTTTCGAGTTTTTCCCACAAAAATATTTATACCTAATTGTTACATAATACTAACCTAGTGAGATGCTAATGAATCTTCCTCAATGGTTTAAAAAAGGCAAAGAGCCTGACTGGTTTATAGAAGCCACAAAGGAATGGAAGGATTCAACAGTTCGTATGCCAGATTGAAAGATGATGATTATCTTTTTTATCAAAAAATTTAAACCTATCTGCACTATCGTCTAACACAATGAATACTGTTATTTATCCTACTGTTGAAGAAGTGCAGTATTACAATACTATTGCAATAGAAATGTTCAGAAGAAGCAAACATGATCAAGCAAAAACAATTCATCCTTCCTTTATTGAAAATGTACTTAAAAAGGTAAAACTTGTGCAAGGCGATCTCTATGATAAGGCATCTCTTTTGCTCTCTGAATTGACCCGTGTTTATGCATTTGAAAGTGGAAATAAACGAACTGCTTTTCTGACCACAAAAAAATTTGTCCTAAAAAATAACGGCAAATTTAATATACCTGATTCAACAGATAATGTAAGGATAATGATTGGAATCAGAGAACAATATTATTCTCTTAAAGAATTACGAGTGTGGATTAAACATGGTAAAATCAAAGAATTTAGAAGATAACATCTCAGAAAAAACAAAGAAAAAGATTGCTGATGATGAATTTCG
>CAYPUK010000009.1:0-30526 GCA_964414035.1 uncultured Thermoplasmatales archaeon
TGTGGGATCTGCTAATCTAACATCAAAAGGCATATTATCCACCTTACAGAATAATTTTAAGGGTTAAATTCTAGGTGAAAATGTAACCTACTGAGGTTCTGCAGCTATATCTTTATAGGATCTTCGCGCGTCTTCTTGCAAAAGATAAAGGATTTTTTTGTTAATGGTATCTATTTTCATAAATATAATACTAAAAAGTGTTTCTGATATTTAAAAATGTTTTATATTCGGAAAGAAAAAGGAAAATGAGATTTGATGATTCGAAATAATTATTCATCATCGTCTTCTTCATCATCCCAATCATCATCGTCTTCTTCGTCTTCAGGTCCAATTTTCCCATAAGTCAAATATTTCACATCCTTTTTTTGTTTAATTATTTTATACAGGTTTCTTAAAATTGACTCTCTTTAAAACAAGAATTTGATGAAATAATCTTGTAATCAAAGGGAAATATTTTTTAATCAGAAAAAATAGATGTTCACTCAAATAACAAATATATTTACTAATTTCTTATTTTGAAAAAACCTATATTTTACTGGAAAATTAGTGCTCAAATCCCTTCACCTGCATATTATCAAAATGAGGTTAAAAGCCCACGGACCAAATATTGTACTATTTGTCACATTTCTAAGGAGAAATACCTCCTGTCAGCCGACGGAGGGACTACGGTGGTAGAGGTAAAAGCCCTTAATGATTCCATCAGGAGAGGGGATCCAATTTTACAATTAAACTGGTGTTCAAAACTCATCTATGCTATAAACATATCTTAATATGTAAATATTTATCAATTTGGTATTTACTGGTAAAATGCTTTAAATCAAGACTTAGAATTTAAAATAATTTCTTGCTGATAATGAAGTCTCGATTTAATAAAAGTTATTGAAGATTTTGAATGAGATTAATTCATTCCTCAATAATACCATATATTGCATGTTCTTTTTCTTTTTCCATCGCCCAAACAACATTTCCATAATCAAAATGCCAGAACTCTTTTATATCTACTACAAAATCCTCATCTTCAAAGAGACCAATTAGCAATTTCCGATTGTTTTTCGCTTCAGGTGTAATATATGGATGATAGGGATAACATTTGTCATTAAGGTTAATTTTTAGCCCATCATTTGTTCCAAAACGCATTATACAATCATTTTTCAAATCATATATGAGAGCATCCACAGCCCCACCTGTTGAATGCATGGATTTACTTGGCGGGGCAATAAAATATGAAACAAGTTCCTCAATTTCTTCTATTTGTTTTTTAGGAAATTCTTTCTTTAAAGAATCTACTCTTTCTTCCCATAAAAGCCGTTGATGTTCAAAAGATCGCCATGCCGAGCGAATAATTAAAGTTTTTTCTTCCTCATCCAAGCATTTGCTAATCCGTCCGATTTTATCAAAAACATCTTCCCTAACCATAAATTTGTAATTTTTTTTAATAGATGGTTCAAATATTAAATTAAATCCTGATTCGTTAAGACTAATTAATGGAGAATAATTTTCTTTAATTAAAATATTAGGCATTTGTTTTATTTGTCGCCGATATTTTTGTTCAACCTTTTCGCAATACTCATGGGCATTCACTCGATTATTGGATACTTTATTTACATATAAAGAAGTCATTGCTGAGCGTAAGGCCTCGTAATTCAAATCAAATTCTAATTCATTGCCTACTTTTAAGTCAATATTCTTCGCATTAACAATGATATGGTCACTACTTGCCCCAATGATTTCAACATCTAATCGAGGGTTCAATCCTGAAATCGAAACATCCTGTAATCCAGCATTTAGGATTGCTCTTCTAATTTGACCCTGATTTGTAAACTCTGAGAGATCTCCAAATGTATCCGGACAATTTTCACCATAGGGCACAGACGTTTTTATTTTTGATTCGATTACTTCTGAAACAAATGTCATCGCATCGATGTACAATCCAGGGATTGGTTTTCTATTGATGGTTTCACAACCCAAATAGATTGATTCACCTAGTCTCAGATTATTGATTCTTCCAACATTCTTTGTCGAAATAAACCAGTTATAGTTAGCAAAGTTACCACCCGATACAACCTCTAATGTCAGCTCAAATTTTTCTTCAACCTCCTTAGCTAACAAAGATAAGTATCTCATTTTTTTTTCATCTGGTTTGATCCTGCCAAAACATGCCAGGTTTGTTCCAAGACCAATTAGATTAATGTTATCAAGTGCTAACACGTGTTTAATTGTATTTTTTAAATATGATGGTATAATTCCTTCTCCTAAATCTACCATTTCAACCATTAATATTATTTTATGGATACGATCATAATTAATGGCACATTCTGAGAGTCTTTCAATAACTGAAATTTCAGAATTAATGCTTATATCTGCATATCTTACAACCGCTTCTGTTTGACTAAGACTGGGCGTTCTTAGTAGAAGAAATTGTGCATGCACACCAGCATTACGCATCCTTCTGATATTCTCGATTCTAGAATCTGCAAGAATATTTATTCCACTTTTCACTAACGCTTCAGCAATAGTAGGATCTCCACAAACCACATTCGTAACACCGATCACATTGATGCCTTTTGAACCAAATATTTCTACCAATTTTTTTGCATTATGAATAATTTTCTCAAGGTTTATCTCTATTCTAGGGGTTAGCAAAATTTTTAATCTCCTTTTTTCAATTCCGGAAAAACAGTAAATAACGTGCTAATTAGTTTGTCACATCCAAATTTTAAGACATCTGTAGTTGGTAGTTCATATTTGGATTCATATTCAACTATTGTGTTTTTAACTTCAGCATCAGTCATGTTTTCATGGTTAATTGTGATCGCAATTACCTTCGATTTAGAGAATATTTCTATCAATCTGATTTCGCTTTCAAGGGTGGATATGGGTATCTTAGGATAATCGCAATGGTTCGTTCTTCTTGGTGGATGCTGAAGAATAATTGCATTTGGATTTGATCCTCTTACAATCGCACTTGAAGATGTATATGCCGGATGGCCCAGGGCGCCTTGTCCTTCAATAACTATAATATCGGGATGCTCTTTTTCATAGGCATTTATTATCGCATTTTCAATTTCCCCGCTCGCAAAACCGGAAGTTAAAACATCCACAGCAATACCATATTTTGCCCCTTGAAGAAGACCGGTTTGTCCCGTTGCTATAAATGCAGGGTTCAATCCCACCTTTTTCAAGGCCTTAATGAGTCTTACCGCAGTTGTTCTTTTTCCAACCGCGCAGTCTGTACCCATCACTGCAATTATCGGAGTTGTGACTTCAAATATTCGTCCGGAAAAATTATGTAGATGCTTTCTCGGAGGAGCTTTTCTCATATCGTAGATATGGACCCTGTATTCAATCGCCTTGCGGATAAACTCTTCATCTTCAGTGAAAAATTCTGGCAAACCATTCACAAAGTTCATCCCAAGTTTCATGGCCCCTAAAATTACTTCTCTCTGTTCATGGTCAAGATATGAAGCTTGTGCCGCAATACCATAGATGAAATATTCTGGAACAAAGCCCAATTTTTTGATGGCATCAGTTATACTTGAAAATATTGGAATTCCTTTTTTTATTCCATCAAGATATTCTCCAGTATCAAGACCTGCTTTTGTGCTATCTATAACACCAAGGATATCATACTTTTCTGAGTGCCTGACAAGTCCGTTTGCAACCTTACCGTCTATCTTTCCAAATTCATTTTCACAATATATTAATGCTCTTGCTATCACAGGTTTTCTCCTAAAATTGTATATTTCCAAATATCTATTATTCAATACATTAATTGGTGCAGTACTATACTTATCAATAAGGGGCTCTTAATTTATATCACATTACATTTTTGATTATGAGAAAATTTTTGAGTATAACGGAGCAAAATTGGATGGACCGATTGAAGGGATTAGATTTACTGTTAAAAAGTTTGAATCTAAAGACCGGGTATAATTTCTTAAATTATCGCTTGTAGAGTCTGATACTGATTGATGGGCTAGATTTATAACTATATGATTGAGTAGAAATAAATGTTATTTATGAACTCTTTCTCTGCAATCTTTCTGATTCGATTATTGAAACAAGATGAAACAATTTTCCCTTTGAATTGTTAGTAATTAAAAATTTAGTTCGATAAGGGCAGTATTCATCCAAAATCGCACAATTATTTTTCTTATCAAATATTATAGGATATAGTTTACATCCGTCAGGTCTATGCTCATAAATCAAGCATTTCACACCATTATGAAACACACAATTTCCGTCTCTATTTTTCAACTGAAACCACCCATCATGAATATTAATAAAAAAATCAAAGGTATAACCCAGATTTTCTATTCGTTTAATATCCTTTTTGTGGCATATTTGTACCTTTACAACATTGTATACACTTTTTATTAATACACAGATTCATCATTTGATACACTTATCTATATAATCAATTTTTTTATAAATACAATATTCATACCATTATTACCTGCTGATTATAATGTTGGTGCAAACGATTTCCTTAAGGATTGTTGCACCATCATTTGTTATTACAACATCACCCATTGAGTCCACAAGCATTTTATCCATGCCTTTTGGTCCAAGGGTTGATTTCACTGCTTCTGATATTGTATGTGCAGCTGTTATGTTATTTGGCTGTGCGCCTTTTCCTGTTTCTCTTGTTGTTCCATCCCTTAGAATAATTATTGGTTGTTGTCCAGCCAGCATATTGATTTCACCTCTAACTAGATCACAAACAGTTTCATAGTCTACTTTTTAAACTATTGAGCGTCCATCTTGGTCCAAAATTTGTTTAACCAATTTTGTAATGCATGGTCATCTGAAATATGATTATTCCAGGCATTTTGGATATCAGCCCTTGTAGATTCTTTGATGAATAGATCTGAACGGCAAAACATACTCCATCGTTCTATATCCCAATTCACTTTGTTAAAGCATTCTCCACATACTAAGAACCTTGTTCCTAGTATAGGGTGATGATATCTCTGTAACATGCCTAATTTCTTCCCGCATTCTTCACACTTTACCATATTATTTCCCCTGGAAAATATGAATTTAAGTGTAAAAAATCATACTTTCTTTTTCTTTTTTTGTTTATCAGAATTTGACTTTCTTCTTGTTCAAAGATAAATGGTTAAATTATCAATCCGATCTATTAAATATTGTTCTTTGAAAATCATCTGCTTCTGATAATTGACGTCGTTTTCGCTTCCTCCAGCCCATATCGTTTTCAAATACGGTATGTTCTGTTTGTGAATTCATTGTTTTCACTTGTCCTTTCCGAAAGTTATCGGATGATAGTAGTATGAAGCAAGCAGTATATATCGTTGTGTACAAAGGCATATAAAGATGTAAAATTATTACCTTTTTGTGTAACGTATGACGAAAAGAAAGCGCATGAATATCTCATTAACCAAAGAAGAAAATGAACTGATCAAAAAACTTGCGAAAGAAGAGCATCGTCCATACAGTAGGCAGATTGTACATATGACATATGCCTATATAAAAAATATGGAGAAAAAGGATGTGTAATTAGATGAAATATATATGTAATACATGTGGTACGATAACTCAGAAACATATTTATCTATCTGGTCGTTGCAAACAAACAAAAAAAGCAGAAGGAAACACATGAGCAATTTAGAAAAATTTGAAAACTTGGGTTTATCAGAGCAATCACTTCTAGCCATCAAGAAAAAAGGATTTGAAGAGCCTTCCCCAATTCAGAAATTAACGATACCGTTACTACTGAATAACGAGAAAGATATTGTAGGACAGGCACAAACTGGAACCGGAAAAACTGCCGCTTTTGGTCTGCCGATAATGGACAAGATAATTGAAAGTACCGGAAAAGTTCAGGCACTGATCATAACTCCAACCCGTGAACTTGCAGTGCAAGTTGCAGAGGAGACGAATTCTTATCAAGGTGGTAGAAATATTGGAATTTTGCCGGTTTACGGGGGACAATCTTACGATCAGCAATTCCGTCGTCTTAAAAAAGGAGTAGACGTAATAGTTGGAACACCTGGTCGTCTGATAGATCATTTGAACCGGGGAACATTGAACCTTGATGACCTTAAATTTATGGTTTTAGACGAAGCAGATGAAATGCTTAACATGGGATTTATAGAAGATATTGAACTGATACTTACTAAAACACCAAAAGAAAAAAGAGTGTTATTGTTCTCTGCCACAATGCCTCAAAGAATCATTCAGTTGGCAGAAAAATTCATGGGTGAATTCGAAGTCATAAAAGTCCAATCTAAACAGCTAACAGTAAATTTGACCGATCAGATATATTTCGAAGTACGAAACTCTGATAAGTTTGAAGCTTTATGTCGTATTATCGATGTGGAAAAAGAGTTTTATGCTCTGGTTTTCTGCCGCACAAAACTCCAGACAGATCAACTCGCAAAGGCTCTCATTGATCGAGGTTATGATGCTGCATCATTACATGGTGATATTTCACAAGCTTATCGAGAACGCATCCTAAGCCAATTCAAGAGGAAGCTTGTAAACATTCTGGTTGCTACCGATGTAGCAGCAAGAGGAATTGACATTGATAATCTTACACATGTTTTAAACTATTCAATACCACAAGATCCAGAAAGTTATATACACCGTATAGGAAGAACCGGAAGAGCAGGAAAACAGGGAACTGCTATCACCTTCATCACACCCTCAGAATACCGCAAATTGATGAACATCCAACGTATTTCCAAATCTGAGATTCGTAAAGAATCACTACCAAAAGTTAAACATCTTATCGAGCTGAAACGAAAAAGAATTGTTGATGAGATCAATGATATAATTGCTACAGGAAAATTTGATGAAAATATGCATGTGGCAAATGAGCTTTTGGCACAATATCCAGCAGATCAGGTAATTGCTTCTCTCTTAACTCATGCCTATAAAGATGAGTTCTCACCCAATAAATATATTAAGATCCATGAACTGGATAAAAAACCTAAAACCTCCTCCAGAAGACAATCCGATAGTTCTCCTGATCAGAAGGGAATTACCCGTTTGTTTATTGCTCTGGGACGCAAAGATAAAATGGATCCACCCAAACTGGTTAAACTTATCCAAACAGAAGCAATGGTGGATTCTCACCTAATTCGCAACATAGAGATTTATGACAATTTCTCATTTGCTAATGTCCCTTTTAAAGAAGCAGAACATATCATTAAAATATTCCGTGATAGCAGCAGAGGAAAAAAACCATTAATTGAAGAAGCAAAAGGAAAAGAAAAATCAAGCACAAAGAAAAAAACTCATTCTAGTGCACCTCACAAAAGTTATAATCGAAAATCGAGAAGCAGTAAACCTCGCAGAAAGAAAAGATATTAAACCATATATAATAACAGTCAGATAATTAAGTCTGACTGTCTTATTTTATATCCAATTTTATAAGTTGTTATCTTTTGATATTCAAAATACTGTTATTGTAACTTACCATTTTGGAAAGTGCTAATATAAATATGTTGGCAAGGAAAACCATTAATGGAAGAAAATTCTTCCTTTTCTTTCCTCTAAAGAACCTTTTTATAAATGGAAAGTTATCTTTATGAGTGTATTCTTAAAAATTTTATAAAATATGAGCGGATTCTCATGGATAAAATATTAAAAATTGCTGCTATTGAAACATTTTATGGTGGATCACATCAGGTTTTTATCGATGGTTTGATACAACACTCTCGTCACAAGATTACCCTTTTCACGCTGCCGGATCAACTTTGGCGCTGCCGGATGAAGGAGAGTGCTTCAGCAATTATTCAAAAGGTAGATAATCTTGGAGAATTTGACCTTATCTTTACGACCAGTCTCTGCAATGTATCTGAGCTGAAGGCTCTTATGGGTCCAACCTGTCCACCTATTGTTTTGTATGTCCATGAAAATCAGCATACTTACCCCAGAAGTACTCCGCAGAAAAGGGATTACCATCTTGAGTGGATCGATTTTATGAATACAGTCACAGCAGATTTGGTGATTTATAATTCTGACTTCCATCGAAATAGCTACCACCAGACACTCAAAACGTTTATCCAAGAAATTCCCCATACAACACTGTCATCTGAATATTGGGTAAAACGTGCACAAGAACGGTCTATCACACTTTACCCTGGGACAGATACTCCTTATAACCATTCTAAACAATCTACTGAAAATAATGTACCACGAATACTTTGGAACCACCGTTGGGAATACGATAAACAGCCAACCCTTTTTCTGAAGACACTTATTCAATGTATGAACACCGGATATGATTTTGAAGTAATCCTGTTAGGCAAATCAACTTCTACCCAGTCAAAGAAATACAAAAATCTTATCAATCAACTCTCCAAACGCATTTTTCATAATGGATATGTTGAGTCCCGTGGGGATTATTTTTCTCTCCTTGCCTCAGGAGATATAGTTATCAGTACAGCCATTCAGGAAAATTTTGGCCTTTCAATCGTCGAGGCTGTTCAGTGCGGTTGTTTCCCTCTACTTCCAAATCGTCTTTCCTATCCCGAACTTATTCCAAAAGAGTATCACACCAGTGTGTTTTATAATACTGATGATGAACTTTATAATCGTTTAGCGACTATACTTGAAAAAAAGCTCTATTCGCAAAAGACTTTATGTCAGAAGTTTATGGTGCACCATTGGAAAAATCGTATTGATACTTATGATAACCTTTTTAATTCATTGTTGTTGACTAAAGGTTTATCTAAGTAATATTTTTCAACAATCGTACATGATTATTTTTTTAATGGAATATTTAAAACCCCGGGTTATTAATACCAGTATAAATAAGTATGATGTCATTTCTCCAATGTATCAAAACAAAATTAAAGGCCCTCGGTAAAAAAATGTACAATTTAGTACATTTATAAGGAGAAAAATTGGTTTGACAAGCCGACGGAGGGGCTCGAACCCTCGACCTGCTGATTACGAATCAGCCGCTCTACCAGCTAAGCCACGTCGGCACATCAGTTGCACTCAGGAATTACTCATCCCCTATTAAAAACTGACTATCAACTTGAATTGCAAAACATCTTTTTACCAATTCCTCATATCAGCATAAGATTGATTATGATTGCTGGAGTAGATGAAGCTGGAAGAGGACCGGTTATCGGACCAATGGTTATTGCTGGAGTTCAAACAACCGATCAAAATATATTTAGACAACTAAAAGTAAAAGATTCAAAAAAACTCTCTGCAAAAAAAAGAACGTTTCTTGCAGACCAGATCAAACAAAACGCAGCGAAAATCGAATTTTTAGTTATCTCGGCAAGTGATATCGATGATATGAGAAAAGTAATGACCATGAATGAAATCGAAGTTCATGGGTTCACTAAAATCATTAAAAAACTCAAACCAGACCAATGCTTTGTAGATGCAGCCGATGTGAACAGTGCTCGGTTTGGATCTGATATCTCCAGGCAATTACCAAAAAAAATAGAAGTTATTTCAAAACATAAAGCCGATGATATTTATCCCATTGTAAGTGCTGCATCAATCATTGCAAAAACCATTCGGGATAAAGAAATACAAATGATAGGGAAAAAACTTGAAAAAAAACTGAGTAAACCACTTGGGAGTGGGTATCCATCAGATCCTATCACTCAAAAATTCCTCAATGAATGGGTAAAAAAATACAAAAAACTTCCACCACATACGCGTAAATCCTGGAAAACAGCACAACGAATCTATGCACAACACACGCGGAAAACACTTGATGATTTTTAAAAAAAAAGACATTGAAAGGGTCTGAGAATAAAATAACTGGATTGGTGGTGTAATTTACACTCAGACCCATTCCCAGTTTTAAACGGTGCACAACACTCATCTTATTTAAAAGGATACTGTCAAAATGTCAATTTGAAAAACTATCAATTTATAGCTTAATAAAATTTTTATTCATTCTAACCCTGTTTTACCATTAAATCCTTTCTTCCAAAATCTAAATTATTTTGTTTAGAAAGATAGTGAATTTTTCATAAACTTAAAAATACTTTTTTCAAATTTTAAGATTAAACTACTAATAAAAAATGAAAGAGGTGAGATGGTTTATTTGCTCACCGTATTTTTAACAAAATATGTGTTTGGAACTGCATGTATTCGGCCATCCGTATCTTTTAAAACCGTTGTATATCGAGTGACCTTTTCTACTATCCCAGTATATTCACCAACAGTAATTGTATCTCCAGGATGAACAATCTCATTCACTTGAATAAAACCTGCCATGTTCGCGCTAATATCTTTCAAACCATACGCAAATCCGGCACCAACTCCAATCATAATAGCCCCAAGTAATATTGCAAATGCAATATATAATATTGGAACTTCAATTTTCACTTGTGCCAGAGCAATTGTTAACACAATAAAAATCACAATAAATTTGACACCAGTAGCAAGAAGTGATGGAAATGGTAGTTCATTCTCTTTGGACATAGCCTGTACTTTATCTGAAAGCCATCCCGCAAACCATAATCCAAAAATAAGAATGAATGCCGCTGCAAAAAGATTTGGAAGATACAAGATCACAGTATTAACCAGTTGATTTAGTTGAGTAATATCAAGAACTGCAACGGCCATATCGACAAATATCAGGAGAATCAATATGGTAAGTAGGAAATCAATAAATCGCATCATCAACCCTGGTCGGTTAATCATCTGGTCAACAGGTTCAATGAATTGATTTACTTCAAGTTCATCGAATATTTTATGAATCATCTTCAAAATGATATCTACTACAAGTAATCCAATGATTATCAGAGCCATAGCAACAAGTAGTCGTGGGAAATACAAGATAATCGGATTGATGAATGTTGTAAGAATATCAATTGCCACAATATCTAATGCAATTTGAATGAAAATCAACAAAATCCATGCTTTAACGAATATCAAGGCAAGATTAAGAATAGAGAAACCACCTTTTTCAGCTTTCTTATCTGCCTTGGTGAATTTTTTACCCATTGGAGTTGTTTTCAACCAGTTTTTAATCATATCCGCGATGTAATTTGCAATGAACACACCTACAATAACCACAAGATAGGCAACAACAACTCGTGGGAAAAACAAAATGATTGGAGTAATAAAATCAGTTAATGCGTCTATAGCCAAAATACCAATTGCAGCTTGCACAAAAAGTAAAACAATCCATACTTTTACGATTAATCCTAAAGTAGAAAATAAGGTATATCCAGTACCTTTTATTTCTTTGTCAATAGGAGCTACAGTACTTTTCAATCCTGATTTTTCTAAAATCTTTTCAACAAGGTTGGCAACTACAGTACCAACATATAAACCAATAACGACCAATAACGCAGCTATTAACGCTTTTGGAATAATAAGTACAATGGGAGTCAATAAATCTGTAATTAAACTAATACCAATTGCTCCTATTCCCAATTGTAAAAAAATAAGGAAAATAAACCAAAACACAAATATACCTAAAAAATGAGATGCGCTTTTTAGTCCAATACTTTTGAAATGTTTATCAATCTTTACTTTTTGCATGGCTTTATCGAATCCAACTTTCTCTAAAAATTTTCGAACGAGATTTGCCACAAATTTTGAGATTACATACCCAATCAGTAATAAGATGATTAAGAAAACCAAATCGGGAACAATGTTCCAAAAAGCAGTTTCCATTTCAACGAATGGTTCGCCAAAACCACCTAATTTAAGACCAGCGTCATATAGAGATTTTGTAATAGGATTTGCCATATTTACCTCCTCCGAATATCACGAAGAATCTTTCTTCTTAAATACTTTTGCTTTAAAATTTTTATTATCGAACTTTCATAAATGATTACTAGCATTAATTGGAATTTTTTTGATAAATAGTAATAGGATTCATTTCTCAATTTAAAAATAATATTCAGCCATAATATCGATTACATTCAAGAGAAAACATTTATATTTAATACACTCGATAAAGAATGAAATGATCAACTACATTTCTAATCGTCAATCATGAGCAAAATTGTGATGTATTATTTGCCAGGATTAGGTAACTTAATTTTTGTTGCAAAAAAAAGTAAACAACCAAGTTACCGATTCCATAATTATCTCTATTTCATCAACGAAGGATAAAAAGATAGTACATCTAGATAGTTTCAGTATAGGAATGCTTTTCCTATCTTATTATTCTAATTAACAAACATCGATAGGAGACTGAATTATGAACCCTTACCAGTTAAACACTAAAAAAAAATAAAAGATAAAAGGTTATGATGCAGATAGAATGCGTTCCAGTGTTCTTTGATCAAACGGTTTGCTAATGTAATCATTAACGTAGGGTGCTAGTTTCATCAGTTTTTCTTTGTCTCTACTTCCTTTACCTGTAATCACATCAATCGTGAGTCCTTTATTAAGTCCACGTTCAACAATTGCTTCAATAGTATCCCAACCAGTCATCTTAGGCATCATCAGATCAACAAGAATCGTTCCTTTGAACCCACGTTCAACTTCTTTGATACAATCCTTTCCATTGTTCACAGTTATCAGGTCTACATCATAGGCTTGAAAGAATGTTTCCAGGGCAAGCAGGATATCTTCTTCGTCGTCTACCACCATTATTTTTTTTGTCATATATGGTTACACCATTCCTTTTATTGTGGTATGATTTACCATGACTAGATTCTTAGAATGATATTATAAAAAAACAACGTGGAAAAATAGCAAAATGACAATTATAAAAAAAAGAAAAAATAAAAAAAAGATTACTCGTTTTCTTCCTGAAATTCCTTCAAGAATTCAACGAGAGCCTCAACTCCATCCATGCTCATCGCATTATAAATGGAAGCGCGCATACCACCAACTGATCGGTGACCTTTCAATCCGATAAGATTATGTTTCGCGGCTTCAGCAACACATTTTTGTTCAAGATCTTCAGATTCAAGATTAAAGGTTACATTCATCCATGACCGAGAATCTTTTTCAGCATGACCCTTGTAAAACCCATTAGAATTATCAATGACATCATAGACCATCTTAGCCTTTTTCTTGTTTTGTTCTTCCATGGCTTTGACACCACCAAAGTCTTTTAAGTATTCAAGACTAAGTTTGCACATATAAATCGCCCAGCAAGGACCAGTGTTGAACAAGGAATCCTTTTTCGCATGAGTACTCCATTTCTGCATAGTTGGTGTGTTCTCATCAACTCGATCAAGAAGATCTTTTCGAACAATAACCAAGGTAACACCTGCAGGACCAAGATTTTTTTGTGCCCCTCCATAAATCACCCCAAATTTCTTTGGATCAATCACTTGATCCATCAGATTAGAAGACATATCACAAACAAGGGGAACATCATCAGGTGTATCAGGCCACGAGTGAAATTCTGTTCCAACAATGGTATTATTTCCTGTGATATGAGCAAAAGCAGTTTTGTCACTAAACGAAATATCTTTTGGAATATAATTAAAATTAGTGTCTTCGGAACTAGCAACAACGTTTACATCTCCATAGAACTGGGCTTCCTTAATCGCTTTTTTTGACCATGCACCAGTATTCACATACTCCATTGGTTTTCCCTTTTGTTTTAAATTTAATGGTGCCATGTAAAATTGAGTAGATGCACCGCCTTGCAGCCATAATACTTTATATTCATCAGAAAGCCCCATTAATTCATGGACAAGGTTAGTTGCGGTTTCATGAATCTCTGCATAATCCTTGGACCGATGGGACATTTCCATCACAGACATACCAGTCCCTTTGTAGTTCAACAGATCTTTTTTGGCTTCTTTTAATGCAGGAAGTGGCAATGTCGCTGGACCTGCATAAAAATTAAACACACGATCAGTCATAGTTACATACACCTCGTTTCTATCCTATAATTGGGGCATATCATTACCTCAAATTTAAACCATTCGGCCAAAACATGATAATTTATCAGTGAATACTAATATAAACATAAATCTCCGTTATGATATTAGTGGTGATACACACTTATTACCATGAAAAATACGCAGAATATTTATAACAATCGTTTTAATCACAATCATTGTAAATCACGCATAATCTCCAGATTGTACATAGGGAAAAAAATGAACAATAAAATACATAATTCTAATAAGATAACATGGGAAATAAGCGTTCCAATATTTCATAACCAGCTCATTTTAAAACAACTTGGTATTGCAATCGGAATTCCATTCGGCTTGCTCATCATTTTCCTAATTATTATAACCCAAGAAATACGATATCTTTACTATGCATTAGGATTAATCGGATTACTTTTCCTATTTACTTATATCGTTATTATGCTACTGTATCGTGGAACCTATGATGTCGGATTTGTTCTTGATCAGAAAGGGATTCGTTGTTATACTCAGAAAAAACAAGCTAAAAAGAACCGGGTCATCAATGGTTTAGCTATGATCCTTGGCATCTTTTTTAGAAAACCCGGTGTTGCCGGTGCTGGAATGCTTGCTCAATCAAGACAAGACATTAGAATTAACTGGAGAAATATTAGAAAAGTAAGATTTCGACCAAAGCAACGATTGATTCTTGTAAAGGGCAATTTTGCAGAAAACATAGCTGTTTTTTGTCACAAAGAAAATTATGATCAGGTAACATCAGTTATCAATCAACACATCGATAGTTGAATCAATCAGAAATCTAGTTTTTAGGTTGCATCAAATCCAAAAAAGTTACTTCTTTTTTGATTGTGATAACATCTGTAAAGATTGCTGATAACATTCGTACAATAACTGCTTAATAAGCAAAGAAACAAAGACCAGTAGTGGTGAGGAACAATATGAACAAACTACTGGCAAACGCGTTAAAAAACACGTTTCGAATGAAAAAAGAAGATGCTGAAAGCCTGGCAAAAACCGTTGAAACTATTTTTCAAGGAAGAAAAGAAATTGAGGATATGACCATTGACAAATATCAACGTGCATTATTATATGAATTACAAAAAGAAAAATTATTAAACATTAGACGTGAAGAAAT
The DNA here is from genome assembly GCA_964414035.1 of uncultured Thermoplasmatales archaeon. Taxonomy (GTDB): domain Archaea; phylum Thermoplasmatota; class E2; order DHVEG-1; family DHVEG-1; genus EX4572-165. The sequence continues at coordinate 14,941 of CAYPUK010000009.1, forward strand.
GAAGGAAGAAGGAAAGAAACTTCGTAAATATTATTGGTCCTTCAATCATCATCGTATTCAAGAAGAAGCACATAAAAAACCAAAAAAGGAAATGTATAGGATTTATGAAGAAATTCCAAGAAGTGCTTGGAATAAAAGATCATTAAACACTTAAAAAAACAATTTTTTCCTTTTTTACCCTATTAGTTTTTCAATATTTTTTTGTAATCGATTCAGTTTTTTCTGTGCTCGAACAATAGAAATATTCGCTTGATCCACTAAAAAAGAAATCTTTTCATTTTCAATGATTTGTTTTCCATTTGCACCAAGTGGCATATCCATTCTTTCCGTACTTTGCAATTCTACGGTGATCTGAGAGGAGATACTACGAATACCTGAATGTTTAAACCCGCTAGAAATCCCAATTTTCATAAGTTCATTAGCTGCAGTAATACTTTGACAACCAATATGAAAAATCGGAGGCTGAGTTAATAACCACACTTGACCGTCAGCATATGAATCAAGAGCAAAAAATACTTCTTCACAGCTAACCTTTCGATGCCAGCGACCGAGAAAAACTGCTTTTTTCTTATTTCCAATCTCTGGGAGTTGTAACACCACAATCCGTCCAGCACAGCTGCTAGTGGTAAAATACTCATCTGTTGCATTAATCTTTTCAAGTATAGGTATGACTAAGGTATCTACCTGATGGTCTTTCAATGCATGATCCAGTTTTGCTAATGCATGTTGTTTATGATTGCTAAATTCCTCATCTCTCATTTCTATAACCAATTTTTCAATTCTGATCGTAAACCTGTTTTTCTATGATCATATTTCGTTTTCGTAATTCATCTAAAAACAACGAAGTAGGAATGATTTCTTCAGGAGTAAACACACCAAAAGAAGAAATTTTTTTTCGAGCGATTAAATCCGCGGTCACTGAAACAGGAAATCCGGTGGTTCTCATCATAGAACTTAGATTCGTACTATTATCATAATAATCGATCATTTCATAGGTAATGATTTTTGTTTTTCCATCATTATCTAGTTCTCCAATCACTTTTAACAAGACCACATCTTCGCCTTCACTTGGAAGTGTTTTGTGAAGTAATGTTATAAACATGTCCCGAGGAGAAATCTTTTTTTGATTAATGGTAACTAGTTCAGTGCTGCCAAGTCCTAAATCAAATAATGGTTTAATCATCTGAAGATGACCCGGATAACGAATAGTTTTGTAATCCAAATAATCAATCTTTTCCTTGTATGTATAGGGTAGTGTTGAACATCCTCCAGAGGTCATAAAAGCTTCAAGAGTTCCAAAGGGCTTAGGAAACGTAATTGATTCGCATTGTGTTAATGATGGGACTGTTTCAATGAATCCATGATTGAGAATAATTGCATCTTCCATATATTCATTAATCAATCCATTCGCTGAGAATACTAACTGATAATTCCAAGGCTCTTTAGGTTGTTTTGGAAGACCACCGACTCGTAATTTTACTTTTGAAAGATGACCATACTCATCAACCAGATCTTTTGTGAGAATGGAAACAAGACCTGGAGCAAGACCGGAATCAGGAATAATAATAACCTTTGCATCTTCTGCTTGTGAAAACAATTCTTTTTGATTTTGAACAACAGTATTGTTACCACCAAGATCAACAAAATGACAATGTTGTGAAATTGCTAGTTTCGTTAACTTTTCATTAAACAAATATGGAACAGCTGAAATCACTACATCTGCATCAGCAAAAAAAGAGTTCATCTCTTGAGTATTTGTTACATCTTGATGATGAAACGTAATTTCTCCATTATTATCAAAAAATTGTTTTGATTCTCCTAATGTTTCTTTGTTTCCATCAAGAAGTGAAACAGTAGAAAACGTTGTGTTATGCACTAAATCAAACGTGATAGCTCGTCCCATTAATCCAGCGCCAAGAACTAATGCATGCATATGGTATCACCAATATTTGTGCTAGACAACAATGAAGACGTTAAAATCATTTCTTCTCAAAAAAACTGTAATTGAAAGATTTTCAAAATGGTTATAATGGAGAAGAGCAATGCAGGGATGAAAAATTATTTGGGAGGCATCAATTGATGACCGCTGAATTATGGAATCCAAAATTCGAATCAATGAAACCTGATGAATTAAGAAAATTACAGGCAAAACGATTAAAAAATCTTGTAAAACACGTATATACAAACAATAAGTATTACAAACAAAAACTGAAAAACGCTGGCGTTGGTCCCGAGGATATTAAAACAGTGAAAGACATTGAAAAGATTCCTTTTTTAACCAAAAGTGATCTTCGAGAATACTATCCTTTTGGACTCGTTTGTACCAGTCATGATGACATTGTTGAAGTTCATGCATCATCTGGAACAACGGGAAAACCAGTTGTTGGTCCATACACTCGAAATGATGTAGAATTATGGGCTGAAGTGATGGCTCGATCATTATATGCTAATGGATTACGTAAAAGTGATGTGATGCAAAACTCGTATGGGTATGGATTATTCACTGGTGCACATGGTTTTGAAAAAGGAGCGCAAAAGATTGGAGCTAATGTAATCACTATTAGTTCTGGAAACACCAAAAGGCAGATTGATGTGATGAAAGATTTTGGAACTACGGCTATTGCTTGTACTCCATCTTATTCTTTGTATATGGCTGAAGTTGCTGAAGAACAAGGATATGATCCAGCGAAAGATTTCAAGGTACGATTAGGCTTATTTGGTGCTGAAGCATGGAGTGAGGAAATGCGGTCTAATGTTGAAAAACGGTGGAATATTACTGCTCATGAACATTATGGATTAACTGAAATTATTGGACCTGGTGTGGTTTCTGAATGTGAAGAAAAACATTTGCATATTAATGCAGATCATTTCCTTCCAGAAATCATTGATCCAAAAACAGGTGAAACCCTTGAACCTGGTGAAGAAGGAGAACTCGTCTTTACTACCTTAACAAAAGAAGCATTCCCGGCTATTCGATTTAGAACAAAGGATTTAGCAACAATCACTGAAGAAACCTGTACTTGTGGTCGAACACTCCCCATTCAATCACGGATCAAAGGTCGAAGCGATGACATGATGAAAGTAAAAGGAGTTATCGTATTCCCCAGTCAAATCGAAGCTGCCCTTATGAAAGTTCCAGGTGTTAGTGATAACTATCAAATCGTAAAAACTAAGAAAGGAGATATGACTAGTCTTTCTGTTGAAGTGGAACCAACTGATGATCGTTATAAACAAGGAAGTCTTGATGATTTAGAAGAGCAAGCGGAAAGTGAGATTTATAGTATTTTGAATTTGCATGTTCCAGTAAAAGCAATTGAACCGAAAACTATTCCACGAAGTACTGGGAAAGCAAAACGAGTGATTGAACGATAAAAGAACAGTAGTTTATTGTGTGAGGAGACCTGATATTTCATGATTGAATTACTCAAAGCAGTATTACCCTATATTTCCGGATTGTATACATTGCCATGGATTGTAGTTGGTTTTGTAGTAACCATTCTTATTGCAAAAATAACTGGAAGAGAAAAAATTGATAAGATCATGAAAAAAATTGGTCTTATCCTCTTATATTTTTTTATTCCTGTGTTGTTGTTTCGGATATTTGTTAGTACTACTTTTGGAGCAAAAGAAATCGAATTCTCTCTTATTGTCGCATTTATCATATTGCTGATGTATGTTCTTGCGTATTTGTTTGCAAGATATCAAATGAAAAAACAATTGTTTCCAGCTGAAAAAGAAGCATTGTACATGAAAACAATGCTTACCAATCAAGGACGAAGTTCAGCATTTATTGGTAGTGCGATGATGGCGTTTTGGCAGTTAGAAGCAGGTATTTTCATGGCGTTAGTTGGTATTGCCTTGTTTGCTATCATGCCCTATATTCTTTCACATATGCATAAGAAGGAACGAAAAAGTACTGATGAAGCAAAGAATCCGCTTCCTTGGTTTCTTAAACTCTATCCATGGTATCTGATCTCATTTGTCATCGCAGCTGTCTTATTACATGGTCCGGGAGGAGTTACCATTGATTTCAATGAATCATTGCCATTCCTTGTTAAGTTTTACACTGCAATTACCATTCCTGCTGCATTATATTATGTGGGTGCTGGCATTCATCCATCTGATTTGAAAATCAGTGAAATCAAAAAACTATTGGGACTAGATTCAGATGACAGTGATCATTGGAAATGGGTTCGAGACATGTTCATTCTCACCGTTTTCATTACGCCATTAGTCATTGGTGTGATCTTTGGAGGATTACTTTCTCTTGGACTAATCTCCGGAGCATGGTTTGCCGTAATTTTCATTAATGCCGTGTTACCCGTAACTAGTACGAACATGTTTCTTCTTCCATATGGAATCGATAAACGATCAACTGCTCACATCGTAACTTGGACTACTCTTGTTTGTGTACCAATCGTAATTGTGCTTATCATGGTGTTTTCATATCTATTCCCATGAAGATACAAAAGAACCAAAGACCTTAGATTAACATCAAAAAATGAAAAAACTAAAGGAATTGGGAATGAAAATTCCTCTTTTTTATTTTAATTTTTTAAGAATTAAGTTAGAAACTTTCTCTCCAGACCGAAGCATGCCACCAAAGATTGGTCCCATCCGATGAGCACCAAAAACAGCATTAGCACACATTCCAGCTGCATACAATCCCGGATACACTTCCTTAGTATTATCAACTACTGCTTGTTCCCCCGTATGTGCTGACATTGATCCTTCAATGAATGCTTGCTTTTTACTTAATGGACCAGTCGTTGGCCTTATTTTCTGCCGAGCGATATGACAAACCTCAGCTGGATGACCTGTTGCATCAATACAAGCAGAAGCACGAATGGTAAGTGGGTCCACATGAAGTCCTGCTGCTTCAATAGCACTCCAGTTAATCACAAAACCATTCACCTTGTTATCTTTAAGTAACACATCTTCCACAGAAATCGCATTATAAAATTTAGCACCAGCATCAATAGCAGCACTGGTGAGTTTTGCAACACTTTCAATGGAATCAGCACTAAAATATCCATTTCCCTCATCAGAAACCTGTATTCCTACGTCTTCAAGGATTTGTTTTGATTCTTTTTGAACAACAATAACCGGAAAGGTCATACCTCCTCCCCACATGCCACCGCCAATGGAGAGTTTTCGTTCAAAAAGCACTACTTTTTTTCCAGATTCAGCAAGGGTTTTAGCTGCAACAAGACCAGCTGGTCCTGCACCAGCGATTGCCACGTCAACCTCAAAGATATCTGGAAATTCCTTTGCGAAACGATTAAAAATTGTTTTAGTAACCATTACATCATCAATGTTCATCGTACTATCACCTTAGCGTTTTACCATGTATCCAGTTTTCTTTATTAAACATGCGCTTAAGGTTTTTATACTAGAAATTTTCTTAAAAACTTGTGTTTCATCTACAACAGTTCAAAGCAGAAGACATGTTTGATGTATTAAAACTCGCAAGTAAAGTTCTTAGTGAACAATACAATCCTACATTATTTACCTTTTTTTATGAGAGTTGCCCTTGGGGTTTTTGGACCGCTCATCACTATCAACAACTCGTTGGATTCATCGTCGGCGTATCATTTTCTGAAGATTTTGCTAAAATATTAATGATTGGGGTAAAACCAACCGTTCGAAGAAAAGGAATTGGATCACAGCTTCTCAAACAACTCCTCAATGAATTTAGCAATAGAAACATTTCAACAATCGAACTTGAAGTCGCGGTACATAACAAACCTGCGATTACATTTTATCAGAACCATCATTTTACAATCGTTGATGAATTCTCTAACTTTTATCAAAACGGAGAAAACGCGTTCATTATGCGATGGACTGCTGCATCTCGCTAATTACTTGTTTTTCTTTTTCTGTCATGAATCGTTCGGACATCAATTCTAATCTATTTGAAATGTTATCTAATCCATCACATTCATTATTGGCAAGTAAATCAGCAATACCTTTACTCAGAATAAATACTGCAAGAGTATGTTCTCTTTTTGATTTGTATACTTGATACGGAGTTACATCTAGCTTTTCATATCTTTGAAACTCTGCCACACCATTATGCCCAAGGAAATCTTCCAAATGGGTCTTCAGTTGTAACAAAAACGTATGCAGCTGTATGAGTTCATCCTTCTGCATAATATTATTCCACCATCAAAATAACAAGATGAAATAATAAACAAGGTTTTTATCATTTTCTACGAAGACTTTAAGAACAGTGAATTTTTTAGGCTGCAAAACATTTTTCAAATAGGACGATATAAACCATTTTTGAGGAATGGGATGTCACAAGTAAGAATTGCTATACCCGCATTATTTGGATCACTCTTTTTTCTTCTCCTACCCATGTATGATATATTACTTCAACAAAACACAATCGTTCATCCCGTAATCAAAATATTATCCGTTCTCTTACTCATCGTTACCATTATTACTGCGGTAAACACCGCAAAAAAATTTGCTTATTTCACTCATGACATAAAACTTAGCAAACAACAAAAGAAGCCACAGAACCAATTACCCTCTTTGCTACACGGTTTTTTGAATTTTTCATTTATGATAACCATATCATCTTTTCTGCTATTTCTTATCATTAAAACAGTATTTCTTAAAAGCATGACATTTTTTTTCAAATCTTTTTTTGGAGAAACCATTAGCATTCTTATCTTTACTGTGTTCTACTTGATGTTACTCTGGAGTTCCTTTGTACTCATTAGAAATCACATCGATGAAAAAAATCCAGATGAATACATTAGTTTCTGGGGAAAACAATTCGCAAGAATGCAAACAACTTCACAAAAACCAATAGATATGGCATCAACAACAGCACAGTCAATCCATCAAGGATTAAACAAATTCAAACCACCATTTAATAAATAAAAAAAAGAGAAAAAATTGATAATTTATTTTTTCTTTGTGACAACTTTAACTGATTTTGGTTTTTTCACCACATTACCCATTTTCATACCAACAATGGTTTTCACATTCTTATTATGCGCAATGTCAAGTAATCGTTGGGTGATAATTCCATCAAAAACAACCGTTTCAATGTTTTTACTTTTCTTCAATTCATCAGTCAATTCGCGAACAGGAATCTTTTTCATTTCCTTATCCTTTTTATCAAGAAGCACTGCTTTTAAGGATCCAGAAACATCATCAAGAATGGAGAAATAATCATCAGATTTTCCTTTACTTGAGGATGATTTCTTTGATGAAGATGAAGAACTACTCTTTGATTCCTTTTTTTCCACCTTGTCATTTTTACTGAAGTTATTTGATTTGCTCTTATGCATCTCAATATTATACATTTCAGCGTATTGTTCAGCTGGAATCTTATTTTTCAATGCTTTCATCACTAATTTCTGAGGAATCTCTTCAACTTCACGAGTTTGTGGTGCTCGGGAAACAAAATCAATATCAGCGGTTTGTAATAGCTCTTTTAAGATCAGTTCACCGCCACGATCACCATCAACAAAAGCAGTGGTAATCCGTTCCGTTGTTAATTCTGCAACGGTCTTTGGAATATTAGTTCCTCCAACAGCGATTACGTTTTTAATTCCATAGCGTAACAAATTAAGTACATCTCGTCGTCCTTCAACCACAATGATTGCATCGCTTTTTTCAATGTTCGGACCAGCTGGGCATCGTTCGGGACCATAATTGATGATCTCCTCGATTTGAACAGCCTGTCGCACGTTATCAGCGATATTTCCGCCTTCAACCTTTCCTTCTTCAAGCACTTTATTCAACAATATTTTTGCTCGTTCAATGACTTGTTTTCTTCGTGCTACTCGAACATCTTCGACTTCTTCAGCTTCAATCGATGCCTTACAGGGACCTACTCGATCTATGCTTTCAAAAGCTGCGGCAAGAATAACCGTTTCAACTTTATCAAGAGAAGTTGGAAGCGTAATCGTTCCTTGACTTTTTCCATTCTTTGATTCTAATTCTACTTCAATTCGGCCAACACGAGCAGATCGTTGTAACTCACGGAGGTCAAGTTCATCTCCTAATAGACCTTCAGTTTGACCAAAAATCGCGCCAACGACATCCGATTTCTCGATAACACCATCGGCTTTTATATTCGCTTTAATCATATATTTTGTTGTTGCTGGATCAATAACCATTAACATCACCTTGAGTTCATTCTTGTGTCAATGAATGTATAACTTGTTTTGAAAAATAGCACGAGGTTTTTGTTTTTTGTTCTTTTACCTACTAGGTAATGGAAAGAACATTCCTCAATTTTATCCTTTCGTTATTGAAATGTTTCGTTTCATAGTGAAAGTGTGAATCTAATCCAATGAAGGAAGTAACATATTTTTTAGTAAATGTTACAAGAGTGCTATTTTTCAATAGACACAATATGTGATATATTTAATGTTTATTAGCCTTGCGCCATATTTAAATGTTGTCCCCGTATTAGCACTGGGGAATAAGTCCTATGAATGAAAAAATTTATATCGGTGTAGCCTGGCCATATGCAAATGGATCACTGCATCTAGGCCATATTGCAGGATGTTATCTTCCAGCAGATATCTTTGCTCGTTTTCAGCGATTACAAGGAAATCATGTGCTCATAGTCTCTGGAAGTGACGAACATGGAACCCCCGTGACAATTACTGCAGATAAGGAACATATTAGTCCCCAGGATGTTGTTGATCGGTATAATACTGAACATACCAAGAACATGAAAGATTTTGGTATCTCCTTTGATTTATTTACTCGAACAACTACAGAGAATCATACCACTGTTGTTCAAGATATTTTTTCTACATTATATGATAAAGATCATATTTTTGAAAAAGAAGTTGAATCCTTTTATTGTGATCATTGTCATCGTTTTTTACCAGATCGTTATATAGAGGGAACCTGCCCACATTGTGGTAATAAGAATGCTCGTGGTGATCAATGTGATGAATGTGGACAACTACTTGATCCTGTTGATTTAGTTGATGTACGATGTAAATTATGTGGAGAGACCCCTGAATTAAAAACGACAACACATTTATTCTTTGCATTAAGTCATTTTGAAGATCAATTGACTGAGTGGATAGAGGATAAACAACATTGGAAGTCAAGTGTATTAAAATTTACACAAAACTGGTTGAAAGAAGGATTACATGATCGAGCTATCACTCGAGATATGACTTGGGGAATACCAGTTCCATTAGATGGATTTGAGGATAAACGGATTTATGTTTGGTTTGATGCAGTGATTGGATATTTAGCTGCAAGTAAAGAATGGGCTCAAAGACAAGGTAATCCAGACAAATGGAAGGAATGGTGGGAGAACAAAGATGCAAAACATTATTATTTCTTAGCAAAGGATAATATTCCATTTCATTCGATTATTTGGCCGTCTATTCTGATGGGTTATGATGAGAAGTTACAGTTACCGTATGATATTCCAGCAAATGAATATCTTCGTATTGACGGAGAACAATTCTCAAAGAGTAAAGGAACGGGTGTTTGGGTTCCTGATATCGTTGATCAGTTTGATGTTGATGCCGTTCGGTATTATTTATCTATGAATATGCCGGAGAATAAGGATTCAAATTGGGATTGGAAGGATTTTGTAATCAAGAACAATGATGAACTCGTGGGAACCTATGGTAATTTCATTCATCGAGTGGTTTCTTTTACCCACAAGAATTATGAGAAGATCCCAGAACCTGGCGTGTTTGATGAAACAGATAATCAGTTAGTTCATGACATTGAAGAAACAGTTACACAAGTTCAAAAATCATTATCTCATTGTAAGTTCAAACAAGGTCTTAAACAGATCATGGGTTTAGCTAAGAAAGGAAATGTGTATTTTAATGAAAAAGAACCTTGGAAGGATGTTAAAACTGATAAAACTCATTGTGCGACAACATTGCATGTGTGTTTTCGATTAGTAAAAGCATTATCTGTGTTGTTTGCTTCGTATCTTCCGTTTTCATCTCAAATGGTCTGGGAGATGATCGGTGAAACGGGATCAGTGCATAAAACTGATTGGAATAAAGCAATTGAACCAGTTAAGATTGGCTTTGAATTAATGAAACCAAAACCATTATTTAAGAAACTTGTATTGGAAGATATCATGGTAGAAGAAGACCCATTTGCAAAACTGGATTTACGTGTCGCAGAAATCTTAGAAGTAAAGGATCATCCTAATGCCGATAAACTGTATTTAGCTCATATTGATATTGGTGAGACGGGTAAGCGAGTGATTGTTGCTGGATTAAAAAAGCATTATACTCCTGATGAATTAACGGGTAAAAAAATCGTGGTCATAACCAATTTACAACCAGCCACCATTAGAGGAGTGAAATCAACAGCGATGCTTCTTGCAGCAACAGATAGTGATGGTGTGGTATCCTTGTTAGACCCACAAGATGCTAGTCCTGGTGATCAAGTCGCTGCGGAAGGTGTTTCACCAAATCCAGAAGAGGTGCTTTCTTTTGATGATTTTCAACAAATAACTATGAAAATCAATAATGATGGTAACGCGGTGTATGATGGGAAAATATTAAAAACAGAATCAACAATTGTTAATACTGATAAACCAGTAAAAAAAGGAGCAAAAATACAATAAAAAAACTGGTAAGGTGAATAACAAATATGGGGATCGTAACTGAAGTAAATCTTCCGTTTAAGGAATTTAAAAAAGGAAAAGTTAGAGATATTTATGAAGTTGATGACAACCTGTTGTTGATCGTAACCGATCGGATTAGTGCATTTGACTGGGTTTTACCTGAAGCCATTCCAAATAAAGGAATTTGTTTAACTCAGATTTCAGCGTTTTGGTTTGATTATTTTAAAGATATTATTCCAAATCATATGATTTCAGCTGATATAAACGAGTTTCCAAATGAATTACAAGAATACACTGATCAATTATATGGACGGAGTATGCTTGTAAAAAAAGCAGAAGTCCTTCCAATTGAATGTATCGTTCGCGGATATATTTCTGGATCTGCATGGAAATCATACAAAAAAGATAACACCGTGTGTGGCATGAAACTTCCAGATGGCATGCAAGAATCCGAGCAATTCGATGAACCATTGTTCACTCCATCAACTAAAGCTGAAACTGGTCATGATGAAAACATTTCATATGAAGAAATGGAAAAGATCATTGGTGCTAGTGATGCTGCGAAATTAAAAGAATTATCTCTTAAAATTTACAAGACTGCTTCCGAATATGCACGGAAAAAAGGAATTATTATTGCTGATACTAAGTTTGAATTTGGAAAAATCGGAGATCAAATCATCATTGTTGACGAACTGTTAACTCCAGATTCCAGCAGGTTTTGGCCTGCGGATGAATACCAACCAGGCAAAGGTCAACCAAGTTTTGATAAACAATACGTTCGAGACTATCTGAGTACCACTGATTGGGATAAAAACTCCGATCCACCACATCTGCCTGGTGAGGTTGTCTCTGGAACAGAGAAACGGTATTTGGAAGCCTACGAAAAACTAACTGGTAAGAAATTAGAATTAAACCCAGTTACGAAAGTGTAATCATTTCTGTTGTTTCCGCATCAATAGTGGCAGTGACATAGATTGCTGCCATGTCATCTTTTTCTCTTATTTGAACGATTTCACCAGTATTAACCGTGTACTCATCAATGGGAACGATGAATTCATGGTGAACCGTGATTGGTTCGACTAATTTATTTTCAATAGTAATCGATTGTTGTTGTTCATCAAGGATATTAATCTGATATGATGGAATAGAATATTTTGGTTCTTGATAATTATACTCAGCAATACCTCCATCTTCTACCGTAATCAATCGATATCCCCAGTATCCATCATCACTATCAATACTACTTGATGCTGTTGTGGTAGTAACATATAACGTGCCATTATCAGTGGTAACATCATCATAATGAACATGTCCATCAAACACCGCATCAACTGTATTAGATCGGATAAGATTAAGCAATGCATCACGGTTATAATACCCATTTCCAACAAGGGAATCTCCTGTGGTGTCCCATAATGGATTGTGATGCATCATCATCATGGTTTGTTCAGCATCTGAATTGCTTGTTAAATCGTTTTCAATCCAAGTCAGTTGCTCTTCTTGGATGCTTCCTCCCCAGTTGAATACAAGATATGAAAAGCCCAGCCGAGCTTTATACGGCCAATCATAGGAATTAATGCTTAAAAAATGAGTGTTGTGATAATCAAAGGAATAGTATAATGGTCCAAAGTAATCTTCCCAGAATTCAAGTCCATCTTGAAATGTTTGAACATAACCATCATGGTTTCCTGGACACAAGAAAGTCGGAACCGTGAAATCTTGAAGGATTTCATAACAAGTTTCATATTCAAACATGTATTCAAATGGATATAATTGACCAAACGTAAGATCACCAGTAATAATCACAAAATCAGGATTGAGCAAGTTGATTTCTTCAACGGTTTTTCGTGCTGCTTTCCAACCAATGATCTCTTTGAAATTTTCAGTTAATCCCCGGGGATCCCCTATATGAAAATCAGTGAGATGAACAAAAGTGTATGAATTATCTATTTCTTCTTTAATACATATTGATCGAGGTCTGGTGGTAGAATAGGTTTCACCTTCTGTTTCAATGGTGAGTGTAAGATTATAGAGTTCTGGTGGAGCGTATTCTGGGATAGTGACGGTAGCATATTTTATATTGTTCTCTTCAGCAATCGTATCAATAGAGAGTGGTATTGATTCACTTAATAAATCATATGCCGTTGTTATCGTAGCCGTAAGCCTGTCAAATGCTATTGATTGAAATTGAATAATACATGATTGAGAGGATAAGAGAATAACTGGAATCGATGAACGTGGATAAACTATATTTATTTCTTCAGAACTATCAAGATTTTGATAGAACCCTGGATACGTTTGAAAACTTATTGGGTCAAAAACTAGGTTATCTTTTGATTGATCTGCAAGAAGTAACGTGTTTGTTGGAATGAGAAGTAAGATGCTAGTCATTATCAAAATTACTATTGTTTGTTTTTGTTTCATAGGCCCTATCACAATATGAATATATTTTACGAATTATTATATTTATCGTTTAATATACCCTTATAGTACCATTTCATCTTGAATTATCTTATTCTCAAAAAGAAAAAAACTAACTTACCAACGATTTCTTTACCATTGTTTAATGACCCAAGTTGAATTAAAATACTAAAGCTTTAACCTAATTGCACTGGCGATCGCCAATCAAGACCTGGCGTACGCAAACCGATCTTTGGGATCAACGGCATGTTTCGTTTATGTTGACTACACACCCGCATATCATGAATTCTACGGACATCTTCAACATCAATATTTATTGTTCTTGCGATGTCCGCTACATCCATTTTAAGTTCCAATCCAGCAAGGATTTGATCAAGAGTATCATAGGTCATATTCAACTCTTTTTCATCAGTTTGCCCCTTCCAAAGACCTGCTGTTGGTGGTTTTTCAATCATACATTTCGGAAGTTGTAATGTTCTTGCAATCTGCCACAATTGAGTTTTATACAAATCACCAAGAGGCATAAAATCAACGCCACCATCACCATACTTGGTAAAATAACCAATTAATAACTCAGACTTATTTGAAGTGCCACAAACCAAACTTTTCGTTTTATTTGCATAAGCATACAACATCACCATACGCAATCGTGCTTTCACATTGGCTTTTACAAGTTTATCTTTTGATGACTGAGTTTGATATAAAAAATCATTAACAATATCTGTAATATCTTGTTCCTCTACCGTTAAATCAAAATCCTTAGCCAAAACAGCTACATCATGTCTGTCTTTCTCAGGAGTTGTTTCATCAGGAAGAAATAAACAATGCGTCCTTTTTTTCCCAAAAACCTTTTGACAAAGAACAGCAGCAACCGCTGAATCAACGCCACCAGATAGTCCTAAGACAACAGAGTCAGAATGAGCATTTTTCACATACGTTTCCATGAAAAGTTTAATTACCGTTATTGCTTCCTCTTCGTTCAATGATTGTAATAATGACATAGCACGCACAGACCTATTTGAAAATGCCATCTGATACACCATTAAAATGTTTACTGTATCATTAAAGTTAGAGAATGCAAAATCATAGAGATAAAACTAGTTATTCTTTGTGAAACAGTGAATGACCATGAGCATCCATTCCCACAACTAACGGTCCAAAAGAAGTAACTTCAAAGACCCAAATTGCTTCAGCCATCCCCAACTCATCCAACCAAAATACATCAATAACTCGATTGATTTGATCAGCAGCAAGTGCTGCAGCACCACCAGTATACGACAAATACACACCTCGATTTTTAAGTGCAGATAGCGTGCCTTTTCCCATTCCACCTTTTCCAATGATCATATTAAGACCTGAAAATTTTTCAAGAATATCTGAAGCAAATAATTCAAGTCGACTACTAGTAGTAGGACCCGCGGCAATTACGTTCCATGTATCCTCTTTTTTCTTCATCAATGGACCACAATGATACAAGGCTAAGGAATCTATCTGAAATGGTAGATCATCAGAAGAGGTATGTAGTAATTGTTGATGAGCTTCATCTCGGGCAGTGAACAGTTTTCCAGTTAAATAAACAATATCTCCAATGTGAAGATCTTTTATTTGTTCAGTTGAAAGAGGTAACGTTAATCGATACTCCACCATTTTATTTCACCTCATAGGTTCCATCATTATGAAGAATCATCGTAGCACGACGATCAGCCCAACATTGCACCACCAGTCCAACAGGTAAACTCGCCGGATGCCTGGGCGCATGTTCAACATGAACATCAAGAACCGTTGTTTTTCCACCAAGACCCATAGGACCAACACCACTCTGATTGATAGCCTTAATAAGATCTTCTTCTAATTGTGCAATTTTTTTATCGGGATGTCGGTGACCAACTGGTCGAAGTAATGCAAATTTCCCAAGTTTCATTGCTAAATCTGCTCCACCTCCAACTCCAAGACCAACCACGGTTGGAGGACAAGGATTGCCACCAGCTTGAATCATGGTCTCAACCACAAAATCTTTTACACCTTGAAGACCAACACCGGGTTTTAACATCACTAGTTTACTCATATTCTCACTACCACCACCCTTAGGAACTGCAGTAATGATAACATCTGATCCATCAGTAAAATCCCAGGTTATCGCAGGGATGTATGCTCCAATGTTATCCTTATGATTTTCTTTTGTGAACACATCAAATGTGTTTGGTCGTAACGGAATTGATTCAGTTGCTTGTTTCACTGCTTTTTTAATCATTGATTTAAGTTTTCCAACAGACTGAAAATCCTCACCAACGGTGATAAAAAACGTTTGTACACCTGTATCCTGACAGATAGGTCTTTTAGTTTCAGCAGCGATTTTAGCATTCTTTATCATGGTTTGAAGTTGAATCTTAGCAATCCCAGTCTCCTTTTTTTCTGCTTTGATCAATGCTTGTAATACATCTGTTGGAAGCTGGGTTTCTGCTTTGAAAATCAAATCGACTAAACCCTGAACAATCTGTTCCTCATCCATACGTCAAACAACACAAGAAATACAGTTTTAGCATAAACAAGTTTTGCACTAAGTTTAGAAAA
>CAYPUK010000010.1:0-8421 GCA_964414035.1 uncultured Thermoplasmatales archaeon
GGATCATAGATGAACACATTATACATATCGCCTCCAAGAGGAACAACTCTCCAAGGTATAACGGCATGACCTTTGCTTCCTTCAAAAATGGATATAATACCTGGTGTTCCAGCATTAAGATCATCAATGATATCATCAAGAATGTCATCAATAAACGGATGAAGCCCAGATCCAGATCGTTCCGGTTGAAGTAGATACTGAGCAGATTTTAAAAAAAGTCGATGGAAACTATATTGTCCTGCTTGCCTGGCATAATAATACGGCCAGGTATTATTCCACTCCTCCCGTTCAAGATCATCAATAGAAACTGCAGTAGGCTGTATCATATTCGCATAAATACTTGAGGACGTAGAAGCCAACTCTAAAGATAACGCACACATTCCGTAACATTGACCACCTCTTCCACCTTCTTTGACCTTGTTTTTGTAAAGATAATCTGCATGTGGTTTCCGCCATCCATGTTCTTCATTCCACCAGACTTCATCACCAAAAATGGATTCCATCATACTCCAACTCCAGGTATGATTCTCATCACATCCCCAATTTGCAAAAGGAAGACCCCAGTACCATTGCCATGGTACACCAATTTCGATATCTTCTCCTTCTACTCGTGTGGAACGCCCTTCTGTATCATATGCCCTTACTGAATATCGTAATGTACAGGGAGCTGAGCAATCATCAAGGATATCGTTACCGTTCTCCACTGATACCCATCTTTCGACCTCTGTTTGCGGAGGATCAAACGTGAAATCAACAGGTATTCCATCAACGGTTATGGTCATAAAATCAATGCCATCGGGATCAGTTGCCGTTGCCTTAATATCAATCTGTTGACCATCCATTGGCAATATCTGGTACTTTGCTGGTGTTGCGTCATCATGTTCAAATTCAATTTCTAATGTGACGATTGGATCGCTTCCAGTTCCTTCTACCTCAACAGTAAAGGTTTCTCCAACAGGAGATTCTCCTCCTTTATCATCAGCAAAAATGCTGAAGATATACGTTCCAGTGTTTAGAACCTCAGAATAAGAACAGGTTAGAGTGGTTTGAGTACCTACTGCTTCACAAAATTTTACTTCAACAGCTGCTTTTTGAATCGAAATATACTGCATTGCAACATCATCTGTTGCGGTTACTGAAATTGTAACATTATTACCGGATTGTGGATTTTCAGGACTGACCATATATTCTATCTCGCAAGGTGTTGTATCTTCAGATGGTTCTTCGGGAGGATCTGGTTCTTCCCCAGTTGAAGTTTCATACGTTATCTGTAATCGAGGACTGTGGGTTGCATCATTATCACTGTAAAATACATAGGAAAAGAATTGATCATATTGTTCATTAACAAACAAAACTCCATAGTTCTGACTTGGAGTATCAACCCAATCTTCAACTAACGTGAATGCATTAAAATCATAAGGGCCATCTATTCCCACATTCTTTTGATCAATTGTTGAAGAGACAGAAGGCTTGTTACTCCAATTTAACGTATCCTCATTCCAAAATGTTGTTACCTTTCTCATCTCGGTTAATGCATTATCTGAACCATATTCTGAACACCATAAACGAATTTTCGCACTTTTAATAACTGCATCAGACGGAAGATCAATGGCATTGAACTTTACATAAAACTGATAATCATGATTAAACTCGTCTTGCCCAATCATCAGATTATATTTATCCATACCTGTGTTGTAATTCATTGATGGTAATCCTTGATAGACATAACTAGATTCATCGGAGTGAACATATGCAGTATACGTCACTGGTTCCGGTGGTGGTGCTGATGTAGTTGTTTGACTGAACGTTGGCATTATTATAACAATTGTTAAAAATATTATGATATAGTTGATTTTCTTCTGATTCATCTTTCTTTTGGCCTCCTAAAAAAAGTTTTTTCAAATGCAGACCAGACAACTTTCAATTTATTTTTAAATATTTCCTTTTAATCCCAGAAATCTAAGAAAAAATATGACATTTTCGTTATATATTAACAAAAAAACAGAGTGTTTTTTAACCAAAAAGAAAAATCATAATGAAAACTCCAAGGATCTTTGCGAGAGGGTCGAACAATGGAATTTGTAAAAACCAGGGTATTTCTGAAGGAATTGGGCCTTCATCAGGCAGTTTTGAAGAATTTGAGATTCTTATGAATTGAACACTTGAAGACAATAATTCGTTACTTATTTGTAAGGTGGTAGATGTTTCTTCAAATTGATCGGTAATTTGTAAATGATGTGAATCATCAATAACATAAAACGTAACCGTGTATGGTGAATCAAATGGCATATTTTCTAAAATAAGTTCATAATTTAAATCCGTTGAATCAAAATTACTAAGCAATAAAGAAATATTTGTTTTATCTTCTGAAATACCTGCTAAACTAGTGATTCCTTGTTTGGCATCAACAGTTGGACTTTGCAATCTAAGTGGTGAATCCTTGATGAAGTAATTGAACGCTAAATATGATAGAGCTGGCGTTTTATAGAGCCCATCATAAGAAAATAAACTAAGGTCAAAACCGATAAATCGAACGATCGGATTATTATCTTGAGTTGCTCGATACCTAAATGCATGATCGATTTCAGCATCTTGAAACACTGACAGAGAACAAGCAGTAAACGCTGCATTTTTTGCGTTATCTTTGTCTCGTTGTGGCGTAATAATATTAATGTTCCATTCCGTGTTAATGCTCTCAGTATCATAAAAACCAAATGAATCAAGTAAATCTCTCATAAGTTTTGATCCATTATACAATTGATATGGTGTATCAGCATACATATGCCACGAGTAAAAATCAAGTGGAATCTGGTTTTCTTTTACAAATGAAAGAAAACGAGTTGAAAAATTCTTATTAAAAATCGAAGATGTACAAGGCCCACCTATTTTGAGCGTAGGATCATATTGTTTCAATGTTATTGCAGTTTCTTGATAAAGATTGAAGTATTGCTCTGTTGTTCCATTCCAAAAACCACTTAAATCAGGTTCATTCCAAATCTCCCAATATGAAATATTATAATAAAATCCATCTGCCCAGCCATCATTATAATGCATCACGACGTGTTTGCAGACCTCAGCCCATTTACTCATGTTCTGTGGTGGTTGACGAAGTCGTTCTTCAGTGTTTGCACTTTCCCCTAACCGATAGAATACATTACAACCTGCATCAATAATGCTTGTGATAAATTGGTCTGATAAGGTGAAATTATAATTTGATGGATCAAAAGGATCTTTACTCATATTTGGAAAAATCATACTGATATCAGTTGGTCCATTGAAATCATGATTACGAACGAAATCAAAACCTGTTTCTCTGAATTGATTAGTAAGATCAACACCTTCAATACCCGGATTCGGAATCGGACCACAATTGATCTCAGAAAAATCAGTTAGTACTCCATCTGTTTTTTTGCAATCAAATAGGAAGGATACCTCATATTGATAGTCCAAAGATGATTCATTTACTTGGTAAAATGCTAATGAAAAGGGTACTGAAATAAGAAGAAAAATTATCAAAAAAATAAGGCAGATAAACAATAGATCCAATTTGCTAGCAATCTTGGACATTTAAAAAATTCTCCAATATCAACGAATACTTTTTTTAAACTTAATAAATAGTTCATAATATTTTAATATATTTATCTAAATTTTAGCATATGAAAGATAAACTACTTGATATTTGGTTGTTACCAAACGAAAACATAAACTACTTAAGCCAAATTTTTATATTTATTACAGATAAAATATTTTAGGGGATTTGCTTGAAGATGAAAGGAAAAAAGATTGTTGTTTGCCTTATGCTTGTTTTCATCTTATGTTTTAGCAGTTTTTCCTCACTATCCTTTGCTCATTCAACTGAATCAGATCAACTAAAAGATACAATTGATGCTTCAGAAAATCAAGAGAATAAACCAACTAACTCTGAAGAAGAACCAACTAGTTATGCAATTATCATCGGAATTGAACGATACAAAAACAACATACAATCCAAAAGAACGTTTATTGATGAAACTGCTACAGCCGTGTATAACAAACTTATCACTGGAAAAAACTTTGATCGAGAAAACGTTAAACTCCTCCTTAATGAAAATGCAACAAAAAACAATATCGAAAAAACGTTACAAAACTGGTTAGAACCAATAGAAACAAAAGAAGATAATGTTCTGTTTTATTTTATTGGTAAAACCGAGAAAATTACAACTACACAACTTTTTGAAACAAATACCATTTCATATTGCTTTGATTCAACTAACTCAACAGACGTATCTGATAAGATAACAGATACAGAACTTGATCATTGGTTTGATCAACTCGATTCAAAACATATTAGTATTATTCTAGATACAAGTTATGCAAAACAGATGCGTGCACTCCCGCAATTTGGTAGAGCAATACTCAGATCAACAGGAACTCTTTTTCCACAAACAAATCCAACAGATGAATTATTATCACAAACCCTCTTTTCTCATTTTATCATCAAAGG
This sequence comes from uncultured Thermoplasmatales archaeon, assembly GCA_964414035.1. Lineage (GTDB taxonomy): Archaea > Thermoplasmatota > E2 > DHVEG-1 > DHVEG-1 > EX4572-165. The sequence goes on from CAYPUK010000010.1 coordinate 4,484, forward strand.
ATTAACTGGTTATGCTGATGAAAATGATGATGGTGAAATCACAATTCAAGAATTATTTCGTTATACAAGAAAACAGAGTATTCAGCAATCCCTGGAGACATTCATTAATAAAATCAAACAATTAGACTTTCGTTTTCATCCACAATTCCCAAGTATATCAAATAGACACCTTGGATTATTTTCATTATTTACTCTTCCCTTTGGATGGAAACAACTTACAAACGATGGATTTGGAAAACAATCAAATTATGCAACAAGAGGAACTACTATTTTTAATGGAGAACTCTACATTGGTACCCAAAACAATCTTCTTCCTCAACGATCAACTACTGAAGAGCAAACACTTGCCATTACATCAGCTGCACTCATCCCAGATTTTTACGAATTATTTGGAGATCTTACCACACTTCCATCTAGAATCGCAATGCATCTGATGACCTTTGTTAGCCAAGGATGTGAAATCTGGAAATATAATTACACCACTGATAGTCTAACTAAGGTTATCGGTAGAAAATCACTAAGTGGGATTTCGTCTGGTTTCGGATCTCATTTTAATGCTGCTGCAGCAATTATGCATGTGTATAATGATCAATTATATGTTGGAACTTGGAATACCCCACTTGGAAGTTTCTTATCGCCAAATAGGAAAGGTTGTGAACTCTGGAGAACAAGTGATGGAATACACTGGGAACAAGTCGTAGGGCACAATGCACCATATACACCTGGCGGATTTGGAAATCCAGATAACACTGGTGCGTGGAGTATCGAAACATTCAATGATCATCTCTATGTTGGAACCATGAACTGGGATTTTTCAGATACTGGTGGTTGTGAAGTCTGGCGTAGTAGTGATGGATTACACTGGGAACAAGTCGTTGATCATGGATTCAAACCATTTATGAACACAAACAGTAGTGAAAAACAAGCAATAAACACATATGCATGGTCTATGGAAGTATACCAAGATCAGTTATACATGGGAACGTTTAATTCACGAGTATGGCTTCGAGATGAATCTGGAACTGGTTGTCAACTTTGGCGAACAAGTGATGGAAAAAATTGGGAAAAAGTCCTTCTTCCAGATGGAGTGACTGGCGAGTATCAAGATGGATTCGGTGAAGGAGAAAACTATGGAATCCGCCGGATGGTTGTTTACAATGATGAACTCTATTGTGGCATTGCATCAAGTTTTTTTCATAATCATGGTTGTGAAATCTGGAAATATGATGGATCGGAATGGATGCCGATTATTAGTGACGAGATAATTGGTGCTTCAAAAAACGATGTGCGATATGACGGTTTTGGAAATACCATGAATAAATACGTGTGGTCCATGGTAGTCACGAATGATAACAAATTATGGATTGGAACTGGTAATGGGCAAGTCTATCTACCATTTTTATTCAAGGGAGAAAAAAATCATGAGTATTTTACCACCCATACAGAAGGTTGTGAAATCTGGTGTTATGATGGAAACACCTGGATGCCTGTAATCAAAAATGAGATTGGATTGAAACCAAATGGTCTTGGAGACAGTGCAAATCTTGGAGCACGATCCATGATCGAATATCCAAAGGATAGCGGCAATCTTGTGGTTGGCACCTTTAAATTATTTAATCCAATTCCATCGACTGGCCGAGAAGGCTGTGAACTTTGGATGAGGCATTCAATTTAAAAAAAATATTTTTCTACCATTGATGATCTGGATTTCTTGGAATAATTATCCATCCTACAAAATAAGCTAAAACGATAAATCCAACGGAAGCAAAGAATAAGAGTACGTAAAGGACACGAATGATTGTTGGATCAACATTGAGATATTCAGCAAGTCCACCTAAAACTCCGCCAAGAATTCTGTCTTTTCCCGACCGGTATAATCGTTTATATCCAATTTGATCACTATGTTTCTCACCACTGGATTCACTGCTAAACGTTTCAGTTCTCTTTTGCTTTGAGTATGATTCTTGTTTTGAAGAAGTAATCACACCAACGTATCCAATAAGAAGAATAAGAACCGCAAGTGGAAAAATAAGTGCTTCAAAAAAACCAGTAAATGTTTGTACTAATCCTAACTTAAATTGAGTGGCAATAATAGCAAGAATATTTACTGCTACCCAAAACCAGACCATGAATACGATTGCCCCGATTAATGGAGAAACAAAACGAAATGGTTTGACCTTTTTTGAGAAATAATGAGAATAACTCGATAAAAAGAAAATGACAAGAAAGACAAGTAAAAGAGATTCTAAGAACGTACTGATCTCTTGCATCCATGGACGATTTTGTCCAAAAAATGACAAGATGTTGATAACGATGAAGAAAATAACAAAAGCAATCAGAGCTGAAAGAACGGGTCCTAACACTCCAAATGTTTTATCATACCAGGTTTCAACTCGTTTTCCCGCATCTTCAAAAGATGCTTCGATCTTCTTTCCGATATGTTCAACTTCTTCACCGAAATGATCCATGTTTCGTTCGAATTGTGATGTAGAAGATGAACGAGATAATTTTGCTCCACAATGCTGACAAAACGTTGCTGTATCTGGGTTTGTTTGGTGACATGAAGGACATTCTTTCATAGGGATCCCTTCTTTAAATTTAGCATCTTAACAATTGTTTTATTTAAAAAGGTACGGGTTTATTCAGACTGAGCAGATACGATAGTACTATTCAGCATTTTTCTAGTGCCAAAATATTCTCCAAGTGCATCTAGATCTTTAGTAAGCATGTTCAACTCATAAACGATTTTCTTATACTTTTCTTCAGTTAATAATGGTTTTTTAATATATGGGCAGGGCAACTCTTTAATCGTTCCCTGCAATCGACATACCATAGGTCTTACTGGATAAATAGAACACCGATTATCTTGCAAGTAAGGACATCTCATGTGATTCATTTTAAATTCTTCAAAGGAATATGTACGATACTGCATATGATGTTGCTTCAAATATTCTCTAATATTGATTTCTTCTGGTTTAAACCACCAAATAGGATTTGAACATTTTAGACAGTGTTTACATTCAAAAGAAGGAACTTTTGCATAAATCATATTTAACCGTCGAATAACTTCAGCCTTTGGAATGATCTTCATTTCTCTATCTAAAGAACAAAAAAGAATGCAGATTATCAAGATTGAGACTAGATTCCAAGGAGAAAAGACAAAAATTCTTTGGAAAAAAAGGAAACAAGTATTTTTCTTATAACAAAAGAAACGCAAGCCCCATAAGAATAAAAACAGCTGCAGCAACACGATTAATTGTCGCTTTTGAAATTCTCTCAGAGATCAGTTTTCCAAAGAAAATCGCGATAACAGAAAGAATAGATAATGCAATCATGGATCCAATAAGAATCCCAACAGGATTGAAACGAGTTGCAAACAAGGCAGCAGCGATTTGTGTTTTATCTCCCCACTCCGTAAGAAGAATAAGAAAAAACGAAGTAATAAATGGATTCTGATACGATTTCGTTTTCTCTTCTTCATCATCCTTATTCATCAATATTAGAATGCCAAATAAGATAAAAACAAGACCAGAAACGATCTTTAAATAGTAAATAGGTATGAACATAGTAATCCAGGATCCTGCTGCAATGGCTACTCCATCAACGATTAAAAAAGCAAGTAATACTCCAAAGAAGATCTGAAGATGTTTCGTTGTTTTAGAAGAAAGAAGCAGAACTGAAAGTTGTGTTTTATCTCCAAGTTCAGCAATCGCAATTGCAATCAAGGGGATAATGATATCTTCTAATATGGGAATCTACTCCATTAATTTCTACTAGAATGAGGAATATAATAAAAAAAGGTTATCCAATCATTATGTCTCATTTAGAAAAAAAACGAAAATGAAAAAAGGATTAACACGATGCAAAAAACGTTAGTAAAAAAATAAAGGTGATTCATCCCAGGTTGAGAAGAAAGATGAGAAGAAAAGTCTGGGAGA
>CAYPUK010000011.1:0-22678 GCA_964414035.1 uncultured Thermoplasmatales archaeon
TTTTTTGTTAATCTTGAAACCTGTTCAAGTTTTTCTTTAGAGGAAATAGGAGGAAAAGCACAAAATCTTGGAAAACTTGCTTCAGCTGGTTTTCCCATTCCTAAAGGAATCGTTATTACTACTTTTAGTTACGAGCAACATGTGAATAAAAGGGAAATTCAAGAGAAGTTAACACAAATTCTTAAATGTATTAACTATGAAGATGAAGGAGATGTTGAGGAAAAAAGTAATCAGATTAAAAATCTCATTTTAAGCACATCATTTGACCTTGATCTTGAAAAAGAAATTATTGAAACGTTAGAAAAATTTGGTGAAGATTCTTTGTGGGCGGTGCGTAGTAGTGCCGCTGCTGAAGACTTACCAGAAGCTAGTTTTGCAGGTCAACAAGATTCTTTTTTAAACGTTTCAACAGATGAAGTTACAGATTTTATTAAAAAATGTTGGGCAAGTTATTGGAATGAGCGGGCGGTAACCTACCGATACAATAACCATATTGATCATTTAAGTGGTGGCATCGCTGTTGTTATTCAACGGATGGTGAATGCTGAAAGAAGTGGAGTATTATTTACAAGTGATCCTCGTGGCAAACGAAAAAACACCATGATTCTAGAAAGCATATATGGACTTGGAGAAGCAATTGTTAGTGGTCTTGTTACGCCAGATCAATTTGCAATAGATAAGCAAACAGGTAAGATACTGAAGCAAAATATCAACAAACAATCGGTTCAGATCAAATTTTTAAATGGGAACAATGAAACTTGTTCAGTGAATTCAGATGAACAGGACAAACCAAGCTTAGATCCTATTTTAATCAGTGAACTTGTTGAAATTGGAAAGAACATTGAAACACATTTTAATGCACCTCAAGACATCGAATGGAGTATTGAAAACGATAATATTTACATTCTTCAGAGTAGGCCAATTACTACCATTTTTGATTCTGAAGATATCCTTTGGACCCGAGGATATGGTGATGAATATTGGACGGATGTCGCTAGTCCTTTGTACGTGAGTTTGTTAGGCACCTATTTGGAAGATTACGTATTAAAAGAGGGAGCAGAAATCATGGGATATACGGAGGTACTTGGTCATGATCTTATTCAAATTCATAAATCCCATGCGTATTTTAATGCTGATGTCCTGGAACAAGTGTTTACTTATTATCCAAAATTTGCTCGAACTAAAGAATTACTGAACTATTTTCCAGTTAAAGAACAAGATCGCATTAAAAATCTTCCAACGAAAACAATGAAATTACTGTTGAGTCAATTGTTGATTGCAATTCGAGATCCTGATGGAAAAATGAAGCGAACAAATGATGCTTACATTGAATGGAGTAAACAGTTTTTAGAAGAAATGAAATCGTTTGACACTGCTGATTTAAGCACGTATTCATATGAAAAACTCAATCAAACATTTCAACAGATGGAACAATTATATTTGAAACATTACCGGCTCATCAGATATGGTATGGTGAGTCATAGTATCGCGACGAATCTGATGGTGAAGAATTGGTTGGAAAACTGGTTAGATGATAAGCATGGTGTGTTGTATTCAAAACTTATTAGTGGTATTCCTGGAAATAAAACTGTGGAAACAAATATTGCTATTGCAAAACTAGCACAGCACGCACAAAAAAACTCTGCAGTAAAAAAGAGTTTAGAACAGGATACGCCAGAAGTATTTTTACAAAAACTTAGTCAAAATGAAACTTGGAAACCATTCAAAAAACACTATGATCAATTCATGAAAGAGTATGGTCATCGCTGTCACACTCGTGAAGTGTATTACCCTTGTTGGATTGAAAATCCAGAACTGGTTATTACGCTTCTTCAAGGTCTCATTTCTGATGAACATCTTGATTTTGCTTCTATTGAACAACAAAAAAGAAAGGAACGAAAACAAACAGAACAAGAAATCTTTGATCGTATTGGAAAACTATCCTTTGGTTTTATTAAAAAACGAATTTTCAAAATAGTTCTTGAGTATGCGCAAACGTATTTAACATTCCGGGAGAATCAACGATTTTTCCTTGATCATCAACATTTACGGCAACGACGATTATTCATTGAATACGGCAAGCGGTTTCATAACAATAATCTTATTGATGATCCACTGGATATTTTCTTTTTACCAAAAGAAACTATTTTTGATATTGCTGCAGGTAACACAACACTAAACAAAACAAGACTTTTACAAGAAAAAGAATCATTTTTCAAAAATCAAGGGAACCTTCCACCAAAATTCATTAAGGGAAATACTGAATTTGATGACACTATCATTTATGATGAAAATAGTGTTCAAATCACCGGTGTCGGATGCAGCCCAGGAATAACAACTGGATTTGTTCGTATTGTCACAAGTATTTCCAAAATTGGCACCATTAAAGAAAATGATATTTTAGTAACAAGAAACACTGACCCCGCATGGACTCCAGTATTTAAAAAACTCTCAGGATTGATCACTGAAACTGGTGGAATTTTAAGTCATGGTGCAGTGGTAAGCCGGGAATATAATATTCCTGCGATTACTGCAGTGAAACAAGCAACAACATTATTAAAAAATGGTCAAATGATTACGCTTGATGGAAATACCGGAATCATCTACATCAAAAAAAGGAATGAATCATCATGAACACTGACATAATACATTCTCCAGGAAAACATAAACAGTGGAATGAAAGTTTTTATTTTAACTGGTATGATAAAAAACAACAAATTTGTAGTTTCACTCGTATTGGATTGACACCGAACACAGGTCAAAAAAATATGTTTCTTTTCTTCATGTTGCCTCAACGAGAAAAACTTGGTGTGAGGAAAAACAAAAGTCTTGGAGAATTGCCATCAGAAGAAAATCTAAAATTATCTGTGGATGAATTAACATTTACTCGAATGAAAAGTGAAAAAGAATGGCATCTTTCATATGATGGAATCCTTGTAGATCCATATCAAGAACATAATGCACCGGTGCCCGTTCAATTCGATCTTGATTTCGTTGGATTACATCCTTTGTTTAATTATCGAGACTGCCCCATTTCTTCCATACAAGAAAAACTTTCAAAAAATGTTGCCAGTGAACACTTTGAACAATACGGAAAAGTAACAGGCACACTTACCATAGATGATAAACACTATGACATAAATGCATTAGGAGAACGTGATCACAGTTGGGGCGTACGAAATTGGACATCCCCAAAACGATGGGTTTGGCTTACTTGTCAGTTCAACAATGATTTTGCGTTCAACATCACAAAACTTACGGTTGCTGAAGGAGATATTGATGCTGGATTTATTCATGTTAACAAAAGAAATCTACCCATCAAACAAGTAAGTATCGATACAGCATATAGTAAACATAATGAACCAATTCTTTTCACCTTATCCCTGACCACTATAACTGATGAAAATTTTGAGGTGCAAGCATCGGTTAAGGATAAAATCCATGTTCCGTTTCAAAACGGTAAGACCAAAAGCATGATGTATGAAAATCTGGCAAAATACACATATAATGACCGTGTTGGTTATGGTATTGCTGAATACTTAATCAAACAATGAAACGTAAGGAAAAAACAGTATTACTGTTCAGAGTCACACGTTTTTTTGAGGGAATGATAACCGTAAACATAAAGAACAATGGGTCATGTTGAAGGACATAGTAGTATGTCAAAAAATAAAAAGACTCATGATCCATCATTTTACCGAGGACTAATCCGAGAACAAAAATCAAAAAAAGGAAGACATCCCAAAAAATTACTTGCTGAAGCACGAACTATAACCGATCCATATTATGCTTCATTAGCATTATTTCGTCTTTCAGATGATTCAAGAATTCCAATTTCCGAAGCAAAACTAGTTGCTCAGGAAGGAATACGACTTGCTTCTTTAGAACAACAATTATGGCGTCGAGCGGAATTATATGCAAAACTTGCTAAATATGCAAAAACCTGGAATAAGGAATTTTCAACTGAGGATAGCAACTATTTTTTAGATGTAATTCTTCAAAAAATACAAGAATTTCCAAAAGGAAAAGGATTATCTCAAAACCTTAATGATCTCAGTAAAAACCTTGGATGTAAAAGATTACCACTTCTTCTCTCTGTTGCAGTGACAAATACTGGATTCATCTTAGATGATAGCAAAACAGTGATCAGACAATGGGCAACTTCATGTAGTGATACAATCCCACCAGAAGAAATATACACTATTCTATTACATGTAAAAGATCTGTTTATCCAATCTAAGCTTATGGGCTATTTATATTTACAATGCCATAAACAAGATGCCGAATTTTCGAAAGCATTACAAACTGCTATTGATGCCTCCTTAAAAGCTGAAGAAAATAAGGTTGATGCCTTACGATATCTATCTAGACATATTCAAAAGAAACAAGATTTTACCAGTGTTCAACAAGCGATTAATTCATTATCTGATCTGAATCATCAAATTCAATTACTTACCACGCTTGCAGGACAAGCAGATAAAAAAAATCTTAAAGAGTTAAGCATCTCTTTATTTGACAAAGCATTATCCTTTTCAAAAAACATTCAGGATACAAAAACACGGATAAAAACACAACTAACCATTGCCAAAGGATATCTAAAAATCAATAAACAAAAAGTAGCAAAAGAAATACTTGTTACTAATCATCAGCAAACTTCAGATGAATCGTTAAAGACTGCAATTGAAAAAACAATGAAAAAGTTTGATCTTTCTATGCAAGATATTACTCCAGTTTATCAACCTCAGTCATCTAGTGATTCTTTTACTAATTTACCCACATCAACCGGGTGTATGCTTGGATTATATGATACTTATGAGGGTGCGATTAAACCAATACATATTCGCACTCTTGCTCGTGCCGCTCCATTATGTGCTGCATTTGGACTGGATCTTGCTTTAATTGGTTTTCCCATCAAAAAACTTGATGATTTCATCAAACAAGCAACCACAAATACTACTATTGGAAAAGGAGGAAAATACGTAAAATTTCTTTTTGAATCTAACAGAATTCATCTCTATCCTAGTTCACAAAAAAATCTTCCAACGTTTACAAATAATGAACTCATTGTCGCTACCACAGCTCATCCTAAAGAAAACAAATCGATAACAATTTCTGATGCAGTTGATAAACAAAGATCTAATCCAGAAAAAAGACTCATGCTTATTATGGGACTTGGAAAAAAAGGATTACCACCTCATTTTTTAGATCAAGTTGACTATCATTTAGAACTCACTGGTGTAAACGTTTCCCTTGAAACTTGTACTGCGATGGGAATCATTGCACTGAAACTACATGAACATATATAATAAAAAAAAGAAAATGATTGGTTTTTTTAGTTCTTTTTACCATTGAATCGTTTTAATCCAATAATTCCAACTAAACCACATAATAAAAATATTAATTCAAATCCTGGTGAATCTGTTGTTACCTCCGATCCAGTACCATCTGACGAACCCTCATCTCCCGTGTCATCATTTGTTCCATCATCTACTGGTTGATCATCAGCATTCGAAGAATCATTTGAATCGGTAGTATCTTCTTCAGTGGTATCACCGGCATCATCACTCTCCGGCTCGTCAGGATCTGGTAACCAATCAATGTATAATGCACCATCTGTGGTATCTAACTTTGCAAACGCATCAAAGGAATTAATTGTTGATTCATCAATAATCATATCATCTATTGTTGCAATCAATGAGTTTTCTGTAACGATAAATTCAGGATAAGCATTATTACTCGCCCAACCACCAGGACTAATCATTCTATAATCAGTTTCATAATGAATAGTTATCGCACCATATACAGAAGAGGTAAACACAGTTAAACTGTATTCATAACCTTCAGCCCAGCCTGCTGGAAAATCGTCTTTTACCGTTAATGTCACAATAAATGCCTCAGTAGTACAGTCACAACTTATTGAAACAATATCAATCTCAGGTTTGTCATCAACAAATGTTACTCCATCACCATGGATTACATTGCCATCTTCATAATATGCTACGTCTTCTAGCGGGTCATCAGCTTCGTTTTGTGCTACGTCTGCAACCACCGAATATTACATTAAGAACAAGCAGCTGCACAGCAGTATAGTAAAGATTGTTTTTTGTTTCAAAAGGTCAACACCAGAACGGAGAACAAACAATTGTTAATAAATATAACTATGAAAAGTATTCAAATTAAGATATAAAATAGCATAATTTATAAAAAAATAAATGAGGATTAAAAGTAAAGTGAACAAACGATAAAATAACTAGATTTTTTATTTTCCTTTTTAGCGACATTTTTAAAAAAACTTAGTTCATTAAGTATGATAAATTACAACCAAACACTATCCCTCATTAACAACTAATTTTTACAGATATTAGGAGACTGAGTGAGAGAAAACATGCAATTGTTCAACGATGAAAAAGCAAAGCATAAAAAAGATTCAAAACTAAGAGATTTATTTGATATTTCATCTGGAGAAAAAACTCGGATTTTAAATGCAACTCATGAATTATTCACCTATTACAATTTAGATTTAGAAATTATTTGGGCAAATAAAGCAGCGGCTGAATCACTAAACTTAGAACCAGAAGATCTGATTGGCAGAAACTGTTTTGAATTATGGGGACAAAGTGATACTCCTTGCAAAGACTGCCCGGTTTTAAAAGCAAAAGAAACTGGAGAAACCCATGAGATTGAAAAACAAACACCTGATGGGAGGTATTGGAGTATTCGTGGATACCCCTTGTTTGATGAACATGGAACCATAACTCATTTAGTTGAATACGCTAGAGAAATATCATCTGAGAAAAAAGCCGAAAAAGCACTAAAGGAAAGCGAAAAACGATATCGAACATTAATCGATCAGATGCCGCAATCTGTTTTAATTATGAAAGAAAAAAGATACATTTTTGCGAATCCTTCAGGAGCAACATTACTTGGTTATGAGAATGCTGAAGACATAAGGGGAGTTTCCGTTTTAGATACTATTCATCCTGATAGTATTCCTACAATTCATCAGCGAATAATAAATGCAGAAAAAGGAAAACCAAATCCAACAACTGAAATTAAGATTATTAGAAATGATGAACAAATCATCGATGTGGAAAGCTTATCTATTCCAATAACAATAAATGAAGAACAAGTCACCCTCATCATTGGCAGGGATATAACTCAGGAAAAAAGATTGAAGCGAAAAGAAAAGCAATATCAAGTTCAGTTGAAAAAACTAAATGATAACTTGCTTGAAATGCTTGAACTTCCCACTACGGATTCCTTATATGAGTATATTGGTAAAACTCTATCTGAAATGCTTGAAAAGGCAGTCATTATCGTTGGTGAAGTTAACACTGAAAAAGAAATAATCATTATAAAAAATATTTTTGGATTGGAGCATCAGTTCTTTCACAAAATAATTCATAAACTTGGTGCTAATCCCATTGGAAAAACGTATGATTTCAAGGATTTTTTAAAAAAGGTATACCAACAACAGAAAATTTATGAGTTTCCTGGAGGGTTAAAAGATTTTGCTAACGGTTTTTACAATGGAGCGTTACTATCTAAGCTAGAAAAGATAATTGGGATTAAAAAGATTTATACGATTGGATTACGAAGGAAAAATGAATTGTTCTCAGCAGTTCATATCTTCACATTTGACGATGACTCACTTGAGGACAAGGAGTTAATTGAAGCATTTCTTAATCAATCCTCTGTGGCCTTGCGTCGGAAAATGCTTGAACAAGAAAATGTGCAACTTGCAAATGTTGTTCGACAATCAGATGATGCCATCATTCAAACTGACAAACAATTTAGGATAACCTATATGAACCCGAAAGCGGAAGCATTATTTGGGTATTCTTTTAGTGAGATGAACGGAAAAACACCAGCAGTATTCAATGCAAGTGAACAGAAAGATGAGTTCCAAAACCAAATTTATTCAACGGTTCAACATGGTGAAACATTTTTTGGAGATTGTTTGAATAAACGGAAAAATGATAGTCTTTTCTGGTGTCAAATGAAGATTTCACCGATGTATGATGAGGAACAGAATATCACTGGTTATATGAGTTTTGCTAGAGACATTACCGATAAAAAAAATGCAGAACAAAAAATCAAGGAAACAAATGAGAAGATTCAAAGGATCATTGATTCGTCTCCCTCTGGAATTTGTGTTGTGGATAAGAACGGAATTATTGAAACCTGGAGTCCTGCTTGTGAAAAAATCTTTGGGTGGACTGCTGATGAAGTAATTGGACGGTTTAATCCAACCGTTCCAAATGATAAAAAAAAGGTGTATTTTGAAACTATTAAACAACCATTTACCAATTGGGAGCAAAAAGCGTTGACAAAGGACAGCCGGCTGTTAGATATTTCAATATCAACGGTACCAATTAGGGAACATGGAGAGTTTGTTGGTGCACTTGGAGTGATGACAGATATCACTGAACATAAACAAATTGAACGGCGCATCCATGAAAGTGAACGGAAATATCGAACATTGTTTAACACTATGGCACAAGGCGTAGTCTATCAAAATAGATCTGGAGTTATCACTTCAGCTAATCCAGCAGCTGAACGAATCTTAGGATTTTCACTACAGCAAATGCAAAAAATGACCTCTGCGAATTCGCGATGGAAAGCAATTAGAGAAGATGGATCTGAGTTTCCTGGAGATGAACACCCCGCAATGATCGCGTTGAAAACTGGAAGAATTGCAAAAGATGTCATGGGGGTTTTTAATCCAAAAGAACATGAATATAAATGGATTCAAGTTACTGCGATCCCTGAGTTTAAAGAAGGACTAAAAAAACCATATCAAACCTATACTTCCTTTGAAGATATCACTGAATTGAAAAGAACTCAAGACATGTTAGCAAAAAGTGAGCGGGATTATCGAATTCTTTTTGAAGAGCAAGTGAATGGATTTGCTATTTGTCAATCAGTTTTTTCAAATGAAGGAGACTTTGTCAGTTTTACATTTAGTGAGATCAATCCTGCATATGAACAAATTCTTAATGTAAAAAGAGACCAGGTCCTTGGAAAAGATGTAGAAGAAGTATTTCCAGGTACAGAACAAGAATGGATCAAACGATTAGGTTCAGTTGCAGTCTCTGGAAAACCTCAGATTTTTGAAATGTATCATCGACCAACGAACAAATGTTATTATTGTAACGTGTATCGCCCATGGGATTCTACTGATCGTTTTTGTATCGTTTTTAATGATGTAACCGATCGGAAAGATGCTGAACAAAAATTTCAGCAAGCTCATCAGGAATTACAAGGATTAAATAAGACCTTAGAAAGAAAGGTTGAACAGCGAACGAAAGAGATCAATAAACTGTTGAAACATAAGGATGAATTCATCCATCAACTCGGTCATGATCTCAAAAATCCATTGGGTCCTTTAATAAATCTTTTACCAATATTGCAACGTGGTGAAGATGACCCTCGGAAACAAGAAATGTTTACGGTAATTAATCGAAATGTTGGATACATGAAGAATCTAGTGACCAAAACCTTAGAGCTTGCACGGTTAAACTCACCACATACCCAATTTACGTTTGAACCCATGAATCTTTCCGAAAAAGTTAATGGGATCATTGAAACAAATAAATTAACGTTCAAACAGGAAAAGATTGTCATCAAAAATGAAATTCCTTCAGATCTAAACATTTCTGCAGATAACTTACGAATTGAAGAGTTATTTACAAATATCATCAACAATGCGGTAAAATACACGCCATCAAAAGGAACGATTACTATTGATGCGGTAAAAGAAAACGAAATGATTACGGTTTCGATAACAGATACTGGCATAGGCATGACTGAAGATCAAATTGAACATATGTTTGATGAATTTTATAAAGCCGATCCCTCCCGCCATGACTTTGATAGTAGTGGGCTAGGTATGAGTATCTGCAAACGAATCGTGGAAAAACATGATGGGAAGATTTGGGCTGAAAGCCCAGGCCCTGGTAAGGGCAGTACGTTTTATGTTCGGTTATCATCCAAAGAAGGCAATACATAAAAATATATCTTTTTAAGTATCTTTAAATATGTTTTTCATCTACTTTTTAGTTGCATCTATCAACCAAGTTGAGATAACATCCAAGATCGTATCCTTATGATTATACTAGATAGATATGCAATAATTCTATCTCTCAGTTCATTATCAGGCGGATTACTTTCACCATCAGGATATTCAAACCAAGAAACATCAAGATGACTCCAATCATCAAAATCATTACGACCGTGACTTCCATCAGAATAATCAATTATCTTGTATGTATAATGATAGTTCATACTACTTTTATAATTCTTATATCTCCACCATCCAGGACCAAGCGGTGTTTTACTTAATTGATTATCACAGCCTTTCGGATTCCCCATATATATTCCCATTGAATGTCCTAGTTCATGAAAGATGGCGCAAGCAAAAATAAAATCGATACTTTCTCGGTTTCGCTGTGCGGCAATCTTCATTGCTTTACTAGAAATTACAAAACAATTCAATCCTTGCCTACAAAAATCAATGATAGATCCATCACCATGAAACTCAAGGCCAGATATTGGCACATGATCATACACAATCAATCCATAACGAAAGATACCACGTCGCCATTGAGCATCACCAGTTTCCAAGAAATGTTGTTTGTAATATTTCTCCCGATCATAAAGAATGAAAGATTGTTTTTCAAACGGAAGGATCTCACCACCACCCATACATCCATCATCCAAGTGAAACACAATATTACGACGATCATATGCTGATTGGATCAATTCCTCAGTGGCTTGAGTGACCATACTTCCTTCACCATTCGGGCCAATTTGCATTTGATCAAGTTCTAAAAACAAATCACGACGAAACGGATCAGCCGACCAAGCAGCCATCTGGTATTCTTCATAATTAGTTAATCCATCTTCATCAGGATCTAAAAAACTATGATTTTCAAACACACAAGGATTAAACCCAAACTTATGCTCCCACCAAAATGGAACACCATCCCTATCAGCATCCAATAATGAATCATCAGTTTCAGGATCAGTTCCATACCATTCTCTTTCTATCCAAGATGGAACCATATCACCATCAGGATCAGTTTGAGTAATGCTAAACCAGAGTTCGCAATCCATTTCATCCTTGTAAAAACTCCCATCATCACACCCATTTAATCGACCATATCCACTTTTATCAACCATTCCAATACTATCTTCACCCATCCACCAACCAGTTCGAGTATCATACACAATATCAACTCCTCGAGCATCAGTAGTACTTTCATCAGAAGGACTAAGATCACATAATTGACCTGAACTCAAATCAACTAATTCAATTCGAATTGGAAGAAAAACAGTATTAACATCAACAGTGACAGACCAATTAACATCATATAAATAAAAACCTGCATCTAATATATGACTTTCGAAATACACGCCATCAATCCAAAGACATACTTGGAACTTAGGATCAATATCTGTTTCTTCTAAAAATCTGATACAATCCACTGAAACAGAGACTTCTACATCAGAATAAGACTCAGAATCAAGAGAATCTTCAGCAAAAACTAACTGAACAGATGTAATAGACAATAACAAAACAATACCAAAACAAACCATTTTTTTAATAATCACAAACAGCCCCCTGAATACAGTATTATAAAACAAACCGATATTTAATAATATTTTGTTGAAAAAACACTTATGAATAATCATTCATTAAATATAATACAACAAAAAAATGTATTATGGTGAAAACATATGGAAATGGATTTTGAAAAAAATATTGTTAAAGATGGATATGGAACTTGGAACATCTTAGAAAAACAAAACGATTGTTTTATTGCTAAAGGCTTTGGAAACATTAACGATAACCAATCAGCGTATGAAATCGGATTTCGCAATCAACACATATCAGTCATGAGAATGCTTCCCCATCATTTTTATGATCTCAGCCTTGCCATGATCAACATGATAAAACAATTGCCAGATGATCCAACCGTTCCAAGAGAACTACAGCAAGTGAAAAAACAACTCAAACAATAAAAAAAAATCTTTTTTTATTTATGATAGGATTCGATCCAAGCATTATCCACTACATCACGTAATTCAACGGGAAGCTTTGGTGATTCATCATGAATTCTTCCTTTATCATCCTTCCACCAGATACACACATTCATCGTTTCGCCTGTTGACATGTTCAATATTTTTGCCCAAATCTCTTCTAACCGGTGTTTCAGCAGTGAATCTTTCTTACCGTAAATGGTCACGTCATATTTTTGCAAAATATAATCCCCCACGAACAACTACCTTATACTATGGTAACAGATAGTATAAAAATGTTTGTATTAGTTTATTGTAAATTGATAAATAAATATAAAATTAACATTTTTAAAAATGGTAAAAAAGAGATAAGAGCTGAAAAACCTGAGAAAAAAAAGAATTGAAACACAAAAGTTTTTATGAATCATTTCTTCTACCACCTAATCGTGAAAAAAGTAGTACCTTCCAAACATCAAAAACGATATCTCATCCGCGGATTCATCGATGGCGTTCTCTCAAGCCTCGGCGTGGTCATCGGTGCAAGCACTGCCATTGGCGCTACTATTGGATCAACAAATGGTTCTGCTGCAAGTGCAATCATCATCGCTGCAGGAATCGGCGGAGGCGTTGCAAATGGCCTATCAAACATCCTTGGCGCCTCAGTTGGAGAAAAACTGGTTAAGGAAATAGAACTTGGCGAAATAGAACGAGCAATGCTTAAACGAGGAGGAGAACTCCATGGCACTGTCGTTGATCAAAAACTCAATGAAACACTATGGTCCAGTGCCATCTATGATGGAATTTCCACCATCATTGGTTCATTCATCCCCGTCTTACCATTCATTATTGGATCATTATTATTGATATCTGATATGATCTCGTTGTATACATCAATTATCATTTCACTTACATTATTCTTCATTCTTGGTGTCTATATTGGAAAAATCGCCCGAGAACACGTCGTCATCTCAGGATTAAAACTTGTTGCCTTTGGTGTTGTAACAGTAATAATAACAACGCTTATCAGAACGATTCTTTAACCAACAAAAAAAATGATCACTCAGACCGATGCAATGATGCATCTAACGCAACTGGTCGCTCATCATGAATAATCAATGGATTTACATCAAGTTCAATGATCTTTTTCTCATCTTCAGTGAATTGAGCAATTCCTTGGATAGCAGTAATAATACTTTCTAATGGTAACTGCAAACGCCTAAACCCATTAAACACTTGTCCAATTTTTGTTGAAAAAACCATCTGAGAGATATCAGTTGAACTAACTGGAATCTTTCGAAAACTCACATCACGATACAATTCTGTGAACAATCCACCAGCACCAAACAATACAATTGAACCAAACACCTTATCTTGTTTTGCTCCCAAAATAAACTCGATTTGATGAGGCAAGTATTCCTCGACCAACACTTGATGATCACCAAATGTTTGCTGAAACGTATTCAATGTTTCACGTAATTCAAGTTCAGATCGTATCTGTAATCTAACCGCTTGACATTCCGTTTTATGCAATATGTCAGAACCAACTACCTTTGCAACAACAGGAAATCGTAACATGTTTTCTACCAATGATAAACATTCCTTCTCATCTTGTAATTGATCAGGATTCAGAGTTACAAACTGTGGACGATGTAATCCATACTGTTCTAACTGCTCTTTTGTTCTATGTTCATCGACAAACATGTTCAATGTACTCCCATATTGACTTGATAAGATTCTTTCTGACTCCATTTCACTAATGTACCCGCACTGTTCACCGCTCGTCTCACATTTGGAAAACAGGCAATGCCGCAATCACTTAACGACTGATGTAATCGGTCCCAAATCGTTTTACCTTTCAAATAAACAAGAATACTACAATCATAGTTGTTTTGAATAAAAGCTAAATGTTTGGCAATCTTTGCACTGACCGAAACAGTGGAGGTGATACCAACAAGAATAACATCAACTTGATTTGAGAAAGCAATCTGTTTTACTGCAGTTACGTAATCTTCATCAGTTGCTTGCGGCGTTAAATCAATTGGATTGCCTGGTGAAATAAAATCCGGTAGTACCGTGGTTAACTCTTTTAGTAAATCATCTGAAAAATGACCAATGGATAAAACAGTTTCCCACCGTTGTTCAATCAGATCAACAGCAACAATACCATTGCCACCTCCATTTGTGACAATAGCTAGTTTTCCACCAGACGGCTTTTTTGATAATGCAAACGCAATTGAATAATCAATCAATGCAGTTTCATCTTCAGCTTCAAAAACACCTGCCTGAGATAAAACATCTCCAATAACCTCATAGTCCCCAGCGATCTTACCCGTATGTAAGCCTACTGCTTTTGATCCTTTTTTTGATTTCCCACCTTTTAACAAAACAACGGGTTTTTGTTTAGATGCTTCCTTACAGAGTGAAAAAAATCGTTCTCCATGAGAAAAGCCTTCTAAATACAATGAAACAACTTTAGTGGCATCATCACAGGTAAAATACTTGATGAATTCCTCCTCAGATAAATCAGTTTTATTTCCTAGTCCAACAAAAGCAGATAATCCAACAGATCGAGAGGATAATTCTTCCATGAAATCAACTGCAAGTGACCCAGATTGCGAAAGAAAAGCAATTGGTCCTTTTTTTGGTCGATGAAACACTGATTTATCCAAAAACGTAGCATCGAAAGTAGGAGTGGACACATAATAACCAAGAGTGTTTGGTCCAAGTAAGCGAGTTGATGATTGACTTATTTGTTCTTTGAGATTTTTTTCTAATGTATTTCCAGATTCATTCCCTAATTCAGAAAAACCAGAAGTAATCACAATAACAAAGGGAATATGAGCCGTTATACATTCTTTCACCCGGTCGTTAACCTGATCGGCAGGAACAGCAACAATAGCAACATCAATCGGTTGATATGAAGCAAGAACTGAGGAAATGCACGCAGTCTGTTCAATTGATTGTTCAAAAGGATTAACCGGAATTACCTTTTCTATTTTAGATGATTGTAATAGATTCCTTAGGATAATGTTTCCAGGTTTTTTCTTGTTAATTGATGCTCCAATAACCGCAACTGTTTTTGGATGAAAAAATGTACTTAAGGTCGTTGACATATTTTTTCCTTAATGATACTGTTCATATTCAAAATGGACATCGTGGTCTTTGAGGAATTTGTATAAATCATTTCTTTTTTTCTTTGAGTATTTTGCTGGATAAATAACGATTTTATCAAAATCAGCTTGTGTTGGTTTCTTACTCATCTACAGATCACCAATTGAAGACTATTCAATAATAACATATAAAAAAATATGTGCCATTATGATGTAACAAGTGAACACTATATGAAAAAGGAAGAGACAAATGAAAATATTGATGGTGTACTATCTGCTCTCCTCGAAGATCCAACCCGAAGTCTCAGACAAATCGCACAAAAACTAGGAAGTTACCGGCAAAAAATATGGAGAAAGAAAAAACAACTTGAACAAAAAAACATCATCTGGGGATATACTGCAATCGTTGATGACCGTGCTCAAAACCATGTTCTCTATATCACATTGCTCACCATGAAACCAATAAGTAAAGACCTTGTAGATCTCATCATCAACCGGGTAACTAATCAACAATTTAAAAAACAACAAATCCGACTGATCAACGTCCTCTTTGTGAACGGACAATACGATTGGGTCATCACCTTTTCAGCACCGGATCATGCCACCGCCCGACGATACTACGATTCACTCCGAATCGCCTATGAACCATATCTATTAGAAAAACCAGTGATCATCGATGTAAACTTTTCATTAATTCGAGAAGGAAAAATAAATCCAAACATTCACAATCTCAAAAAATTCATACCTCGATAAAAAAAATCCATCATCTTTTTTATTATTTCCACCAGAGCATTTAATTACAACGTATTCAATGATAATAACCCAAAGTGAATATGAATACTTTCAGCTACCATCACCATGTTTTTTAATGGAAACATTTGAATACAACTTATTCATCTGCAAAACCTCCAAAATAATCATCTCATCAAATTAGCCTGTTTGTGGGGGACGTATTATGAAAGAAATTCTGATTAAAGGTGCCCGAGAACACAATCTCAAAGACATAACTGTCAAACTCCCTAGAGACCAATATGTAGTCATTACTGGCCTATCTGGATCTGGGAAATCAACCCTTGCTTTTGACACCATTTATGCTGAGGGACAACGACGATACGTTGAATCCTTATCTTCTTATGCCCGACAATTCCTTGGATTAATGAGCAAACCAGATGTGGATTTTATTGAAGGACTTTCCCCTGCAATTAGTATTGAACAAAAAACCACGAGTAAAAATCCTAGAAGTACTGTAGGCACCATTACTGAAATCTATGATTATCTTCGTTTACTCTTTGCTCGAGTAGGAACACCTTATTGTCCAGTGCATAATGTTAAAATTGAATCGCAAACCGCTGAACAAATATCCAATAAAATTCAAAAAGACTATCAAGACATGATCACAGTTCTTGCTCCTATCGTTCGACAAAAAAAAGGAACCTATGAACAATTATTCAAAGATTTATACAAAGATGGCTACCTACGAGTCCGGGTTGATAACGCAATTTATCGAACAGATGAAAAAATAACACTTGACCGATACAAAAAACATGATATTAGTATCGTCATCGACCGATTGAATCCACAAGATGACCCATCACGATTAACTGAAGCATGTGAACATGCACTCGAAGAAACAAAAGGCTTGCTCACTGTGCTTGATAACGATGAAGAAGAACACTTATTCTCTTCAAGTATGGCCTGCCCAATCTGCGGCCTCTCTTTTGAAGAACTGCAACCCCGCATGTTTTCCTTTAACAGTCCCTTTGGAGCATGTGAAACCTGTCATGGACTAGGCATCAAAATGGAATTTGACCCAGATCTTATCATCCCAGATAAAACAAAATCTATTGCTGATGGAGCCATTAAATTATACAAGGGAATACGAGACCGCTGGCGAATCAAATATTTAGGCGCTGTTGCCCAACATTTTGATTTCGATATTTTCACTCCTATTGAATACCTTAATGAAAAACAATACAATGCATTGATGTATGGATCAAATGAACAAATCATGTTTGATTTTTCCATGCGACGTGGCCGATCGAAATGGTCTGGAAAAAAACGATGGGAAGGACTGATTCCGCAATCTGAACGATTATACAAACAAACAGAATCAGATTACCGTCGAAGAAGCTTAGAAAAATTCATGCGGGTTCTCCCCTGTCCAAGTTGCCAGGGAAAACGATTGAAACCCAAAGCACTCAGTGTGAAAATCAATGACAAAAACATCGCTGATGTAACAGACATGTCTATTAGAGATAGCATCATTTTTTTCAAAACATTAATCCTTCCTGAAAAAAAACAAGAAATCGCATGGCAAATCCTTAAAGAAATCAAAGAACGCCTTGATTTTTTAGACAAAGTAGGATTGAGTTATTTAACACTTTCACGAAACGCTGGAACGCTTTCTGGTGGTGAAGCACAACGAATTCGGTTAGCAACACAAATTGGATCGAATCTGATGGGTGTCATTTATATTCTTGATGAACCCTCCATTGGTCTTCATCAACGGGATAATAAAAAACTGATTGATACCCTTCTTTCCCTTAGAGATCTGGGCAATACCTTGATTGTGGTGGAACATGATGAAGAAACTATTCGCAGTGCTGATCATGTTGTTGATATGGGACCCGGAGCTGGCGTGCATGGTGGCCATATTGTTGCAGAAGGAACACCTGAGGAAATTGAACATCATCCAACCTCATTAACAGGTAAATATTTATCTGGAAAACTTTGTATTGATATCCCTGAAAAAAGACGACCTGCTCATGAATTCCTTCACATGTTTGGATGCCGAGAACACAATCTAAAAAACATTGATGTAGACATACCATTGGAAACACTCACTCTGATCACTGGTGTATCCGGCAGTGGAAAATCAACATTAGTTTATGATATTTTGTATGAAGGCTTACGACAAAAACTGTATAATTCACGAGTACGACCTGGTGAGCATGATCGTATCGTTTCAGATCAACCAATTGATAAAGTGATTGTGATTGATCAAAGCCCTATTGGAAAAACACCTCGAAGTAATCCCGCAACCTATACCAAAGTTTTTGATCACATTCGAAAGTTGTTTGCTCAAACTCCTGAAGCAAAAAAACGAGGGTTTAAACCCGGAAGGTTTTCTTTTAACGTGAAAGGAGGCCGGTGTGAAGCCTGCGGTGGAGAAGGCATGATTAAAATCGAAATGAACTTTTTACCAGATGTTTATGTAGAGTGTGAAGAATGTAAAGGGAAACGATACAATAAGGAAACACTTGAAGTCAAATACAAAGGAAAAACCATTAGTGACGTTCTTGATATGACGGTTGAAGAAGCACTTGATTTTTTCAAAAATATTCCTGCGATTAAACGAAAACTACAAACCCTTTCAGATGTGGGCTTAGATTACATAACCTTAGGACAATCATCAACAACGCTATCTGGTGGTGAAGCACAACGCATTAAACTTACTAGGGAACTATCAAAGAAAAGCACAGGGAACACCTTGTATTTACTAGATGAACCAACAACAGGGCTTCATTTTCATGATGTAAAAAAACTGATTAGTGTACTCAACACCCTAGTTGATAAAGGAAACACTGTAGTTGTGATTGAACATAATCTTGAAGTGATCAAAAACGCTGATTACATCATTGATCTCGGCCCTGAAGGAGGAGAAGAAGGAGGAATGATTGTTGCAGCTGGTTCTCCAGAAGAAATCGCACGGATTGAAAAAAGTTACACGGGTAAAG
Source organism: uncultured Thermoplasmatales archaeon (assembly GCA_964414035.1). Taxonomy (GTDB): domain Archaea; phylum Thermoplasmatota; class E2; order DHVEG-1; family DHVEG-1; genus EX4572-165. Next base: position 18,872 of record CAYPUK010000011.1, read on the forward strand.
AATTACAACAAGTTTTACCCAAAACTAAGGAACAATGTTTAGCATAGCTCATCTTCCCAAAAAACCAGGATGTTATTTATTCTATAACAAACAGGGTAGTATACTGTATGTTGGCAAAGCAAAGAATCTTTTAAAAAGAGTGAAAACGTATCAGAACCCAACTCGACTTGATCCAAAAACAAAACAACTTGTTAAACAAATTCACAGTGTTGATTTCATTGTTACTGATAATGAAGTTGAAGCATTTATTTTAGAAAATACGTTGATTAAGAAACATCAACCAAAATACAATATTAACTTAAAGGATTCCAAAAGTTATTCATATATACGCATTACTGATGAACCATTTCCTAGAGCAGTGATTGCACGAAGGAAAACAGGGAAAGGACAATATTTTGGACCATTTGTTTCTGCAGCTGATCGGGATTACATCTTACAATTCTTAAAAAAAACGTTTCATTTGCGAACTTGTCGAAAAATGCCAAAAAAACCATGTCTTCGATATCATATTCATTTGTGTGATGCACCATGCATTGGAGAAATATCTGAAGAAGAATACCATGCTCAAATTGAAACCATAAAACAGATTTTAAAAGGAAACATCAAACAAGCAACAGAAGAAATCACTCGGGTTATGAACCAGTTTTCAAAAAAACAGCAATATGAACAAGCACTTAGAAAAAGAAATCAATTAACGGCTCTTGAACACTTAAAAGATCGGCAGAACATGCAACGACAAAAACGGTATAATGAAGATATTATCAATTATAAAATCGTTGATGACAACGTGTACTTAATGCTTTTTAACGTGTATAAGGGAACTCTTTCAAATAAAAACGATTTTGTGTTCTCATATCATGATAGTTTTTTAGAAGAATTCATTACTCAATACTATAGTGATCATCCTATTCCCAAAGAACTCATTGTTTCTGAACCATTAGATGAAAGCTTGAAAGATTTTCTTACGCATAAAAAACAAAGCAAGGTTAGAATCACGGTGCCTCAACGAGGTGAAAAAAAACAATTACTCAGATTAGTCAAAAAAAATATTGACATTACGTTTTTTGCCAATACTAAAAAAATCGCTGCAGTACAACAACGCTTGCGTCTTCATGAAAAACCAGTGGTCATCGAATGCTTTGATATTTCTCATCTTTCTGGAACAAGCACGGTTGGATCAATGGTACAATTTCGTAACGGTCGACCAGATAAGAGTAATTATCGTCGGTTTCGTATTCGAACCGTGGAAGGAATTGATGATTTCAAAGCCATTGGTGAAGTCGTTCGCAGAAGATACACTCGACTGCTTAAAGAAAATCGATCATTTCCAAACCTTATTATTATCGATGGTGGACGAGGACAACTGAATAGTGCATTATCAATCCTTGAAGATATCGGGGTGACCACGCCAGTTATTTCTATTGCAAAACGAATGGAAGAACTCTACATACCTGGAAAAATCAGACCGTTACTGTTAAAAAAAGATGATATTGCTCTGCAATACATTCAACAAATCCGTGATGAAGCACACCGATTTGCCATTAAATATAATCGGTTACTGCGAACCAAAAAGGTGATTTCATGAAAACAATGAAACCCTTCAAACTTCACACATCTTATGATCCAAAAGGATCACAACCCAAAGCAATAAAACAATTAGCAAACGGGATAAACAAAGGATTTGACAAACAAACACTGCTTGGAGTGACCGGCAGTGGGAAAACGTTTACCATGGCTCACGTTATCGAACAAGTGCAACGACCAACACTTGTGATTGCGCATAATAAAACCCTTGCTGGTCAACTCTATAATGAATTCAAATCATTATTTCCAGATAACCGTGTTGAATATTTTGTTTCTTATTATGATTATTATCAACCTGAATCTTATATTCCAGAACGAGACTTATACATTGAAAAAGATGCGGATATTAATCCAAAGATTGAACAAATGAGGCTTTCAGCTACTGCATCGCTGTTATCAAGAAAAGATGTGATTGTTGTTGCTTCTGTTTCTGCGATTTATAGTGTTGGCGATCCAAAAGATTTTGAACAACTTGGTTTTGAATTTGAACAAGGCATGCATATTTCTCGAAGTGATATTCTTGATAAACTGGTGTCCATGCAGTATGATCGTAATGATTTTGAATTACAACAAGGTCGTTTCCGTGTAAAAGGAGACGTGGTGGATGTGATTCCAGGTTATTATGAAAATATTATTCGATTTGAATTATTTGGTAATGAAATCGATCGCATCCGAGAAATTGATAAGATCACTGGTGATGTGGTCGAACAATATGATTATTTTTATTTGTATCCAGCAAAACATTTTGTTATTCCTGAACATAAACAAAAAACTGCAGTAGAATCAATTAAAGAAGAACTTGAACAACGATTACCTGAGCTTGGTCTAATTGAGCAGCATCGGTTGAAACAGCGAACCTTGTATGATCTTGAAATGATTGAAGAAACTGGTTTTTGTAAAGGAATTGAAAATTATTCCAGGCATTTTGATAATCGAAAAGCTGGAGAAAAACCACATTGTTTACTTGATTATTTTCCCGATGATTTTCTTCTTTTTATTGATGAAAGTCATCGAACTATTCCTCAAATCCATGGCATGCATCGAGGGGATTACAGTCGAAAGAAATCATTGATTGAATATGGCTTCAGACTTCCAAGTGCATTTGATAACAGGCCGTTAACCTTTGATGAATTCAGTGAATACATGCATGATACTATTTTTGTTTCAGCAACACCGGGTGATTATGAACAAGAGGTTTCTGATCAAATCGTTGAACAAATCATTCGACCAACTGGCCTAGTTGATCCTGTGGTTGAAGTTAAACCAATTGATGGGCAAATCCCGGATCTAATTGAACAAATTCATCATACGATTGATACGGGTCATCGTATTCTTGTTACCACACTTACCAAACGATTAGCTGAGGAATTATCGAATTATTTAGCAGAGCAAGGGATTAAAACCAGGTATTTACACGCTGAAATTGATACTATTGAACGCGGTGAAATCCTCAGGCAACTTCGTATTGGTGAATTCGATGTACTGGTGGGCATTAATTTACTTCGGGAAGGAATTGATATTCCAGAAGTAGGATTCATTGCCATTCTTGATGCAGACAAAGAAGGATTCTTACGAGATCATCGAAGTTTGATTCAAATCATTGGCCGAGCTGCTCGAAATGTTGATGCAAAAGTAGTGTTGTATGCGGATAAAATTACGGATTCCATGCAAAAAGCATTAGATGAAACCATGAGACGGCGAAATAAACAAATCGCGTTTAACTTGAAACATAATATTACGCCGCAAACCATTCAGAAACCAATTCCTGAAAAAACCGTGGAAATCAAGGATACAAAACATATTCCACCATCTGATATTCCTGATGTGATCATTGATCTTGAAAAAGAAATGCAGCAAGCAGCAGATGATTTAGATTTTGAAAAAGCAATTTTTCTTCGGGATAAAATCAGGCAGTTAAAGTATCAAATGCAACAACCAAATAGATGAGTATTTACTATTTTTGACTGAAAACCATATTTTTCCTTTTTTTGAAAGAAAAGTATTTATGTAAGAAAATTCTTACTTATTATAGGAGAGTTGATTATTATGGAAACTTCTGTCTTGCGTATTTCTTCCAAAGGTCAAATTGTGATTCCTGCTGATTGGCGTAGACGACTGGATCTAAAAACGGGTGAACAGTTGCTTGCTATTGGTGAAGGCGATGTGTTGTTATTAAAGAAAATTGAAAAAACTGCGTTAAAATCAGAGTTTGAGAAATCAGTG
>CAYPUK010000012.1:0-8381 GCA_964414035.1 uncultured Thermoplasmatales archaeon
TAATGTTTTTATAGCTGATGCGTATTATTTTGTGCAGGTGGATTGCTAGGAGGGGTACCGATAAAGCTAAAGATGGGAAAATCTGATACTGCATCAGAAGGTACCGAGAATAAGGAGAAAGAGTCTTCTGATGCGCAAGTTGCCAAAGCGGAAGAGCCAAAAAAGGAACCTAAAGAGGATGTTGAGAATCTTCGTAAGGTTATCAAACTTAATGAGAATGCTGACGAGTCTAAAGATGAAAAGAAATCTGATGATTCTGAATCAGATAAAAAAGATGAATCTGAGGATGATGATTTAGGTGATGTGAGCGATCTTGTCGAAGAAGCTGAAGAACAAGGAACAACTGCTCCAGCATCGACTCGTGAGGAATTGGAGCAGAAAAGAGCGATTTTACAACGAATTAAGGATTTTGATTTTCAAATTAAAAAGAATCAACAAGATATTAATGCGGTGGGAGAAAAGATTTCTTCGCTTTCTAAGGATTTAGATGATTTGGTGAGTTTGTATGAAATTGTTTCTGAACAGATGAATCCTTTTGTGGGATTGTCAAAAGTTACGAAGAAGCGACTAGAGTCTTTAGAAAATATTACTCGGGAAGTAGATACGTTAAAGGATAAATTATCGACACTTGAATCAGGTAATGGTATGATACAAACTGTTCAACAAAATCAACCTGCTGTTGAACCAAGTTTTGAAGTGGATTTATCCGATCAGGAGATGGAACGGATTATTGAATTATCATTTTCTGAGATGACTCCTGGAACTAAGGTTGAAAGTACGCTTGATTCGGCAATTGATGTTTTTATCGAAAATTTAAAAGCCGGTAATATGAATTAGGTATTTGGATTATGAGTGAGGATACTAAGCAAGGTGGACAGCCGGATGCTGCAGAGTTTGATTTACAATTAGAGTTATCTTCTCTTGTTGCTGATCAGATCATTCCTCAGTCGATTGCTGAGAAACTTGAACAGAAACTCGTTGAAAAACAAGTTGATATCACTAAAGATCAACTTTATGCGTTGGCTGAAAAGATTCATAGTTTGATTCAGACGTATAAGGAAACTGGTTCATTACCTAATCCAACAGAGAACTCTGTTGAATCAAGTGCATCAGTTGAAAATGATCAAGTGGACTCTGCAACTGATGAAGAAATCGATAGTTCTGAAGTATCAACCGGGTCTGACTCAGTTAATGATCAGAGTGTTTCTGGGTTTATGGAGAAAATCGAAGAATTACAACAAAAAATCGATATGTTGGAAGAAGAAAAACAAAATGGTTTCGCAGACGAGGGGCAAGGTTCAGATCAACAACCCCGCCAGGAAGCTAGAGATGATGAGTTTCAACTTCCGTATGATGAATCAGTTTCAACGAAGCATTTAACTACTGATCCGTTGGAATGTATTCCTCCTAATCCTGAAAGTATTATTGTATTAATGAATTGGCTTCAATATTTAGTGAATCGTTGTGGTCATGAGAATTTAGCTCATGTCCTTGATTATTATGTTGATGTTGACTGGATTTCTGATGATGTGAAGATTAGTTTACTTGAGTATGCAACAGGCATTACTGAAGGAAAAGATACAACTGAAGGATCTAAGAAGAAAAATGATAAAACTTCTGATCTTCCATCTAAAGATCATATTCAATCGTATATGTATATTCAACGGTTGAAAGGAAAGAAGTTTGAGAAACATTTCGTTGAACGGATCAATGGGGAGCTTGCTCGTATCGAAAAAAAGGTTGATACGTATCATCATACACAGTAGAACAGGTATTCGTTCTCTTCCTAAAAAAAGTTAAATATTTGAATTTAGTGAGTCTTTACGCTTCATTAACGGAGTATATTTATAAGATGGGTGAAAGGATGGTGAGCACATAGGATTTTCAATTTCAGCTTCATTTGCAATTTTAGGTGTGGGATTGCTTATGGTCCTTGAAGTATCTATGGGTACTGTTCTTCCGGTACTTACTGATTTAGATGAAAGCTATGATGAGATGAGAAATCGTGCGGTTGATGAATTACAAACGAATATAGAAATTAATGATATGAGTGCACAATCTAATGGTTCACTTCATGATGTCAGTATTAACCTTACAAATAGTGGATCTACTGTGATTGAAACAATGTATGTTAATGTGTTAATCGATGGATCAAATTCGGTATTTGCAGTTGATGAGTTGTACTGGTTTCCTGAAAGTTCTTATACTATTTCAGTTAATGGAATATCTGGGTCTGGAGTGCATCAAGTTAAAGTGATTACCAAGAATGGAATTTGTGATTATGAAACGTATTCATATCCTTAAAAAGTGAAAAAATAGTAGATGGGATGAATTGAAAAATGGGGTTTAGTGTAACTGGTTCACATGTCGTATTCTTCATTGCTTCAGTGATTGCAGCTGGAGCGGTATCTGGAGTGTTCTTAGCTGTGACTTTTGATTTAAATTCAAGTTTTTCAGAACGAGGGATGCGTGTGCAAGAGGTTTTAGATACTGAGTTTGCAGTGATTAATGATCCAGAATTTATTCCATTATCTGGATCTGATTATTTGTTTTATGTGAAAAACACGGGCGGTAATAAACTTATTACTACCGCTGAAACATTTTCAGCATTCATTGATGGGGAAGTGGTTACTGCTTCAGATTATAATTTTTCAGTTGAATCAATCCGGCCTGGTGAGATCAGTACGTTGTATATTGATTCAGGAATGATTGGAAGTGGCGGGCAAACGCTTCGTTTGGTTGGACCACAATCAGTTGATGATGAATTCATATTCATTATTTCATAAAAAAAATTGTTGAGGTGTTAAACGTTATATGGGTGATTTAAGTAAGACAAAATCATTGATTCTTGAACGAAATGGAGAAAAAGATGGTTTTGCTGAACGATTCGGAAAAGAAATTCCAGATGGAACCCTTGTTTTTCTTGAGGGAAAAGAAGGATCTGGAAAAAGTATTTTTTGTCAACGTTTCGGATATGGTTTTTTATCACAAGGGTATACGTGTACGTATATTTCTACGCAGTATAGTGTGAAAAGTTTTTTACGTCAAACAGCTTCAGTTGGGTATGATACACGTAATTTTTTGATGAGTGGAAAACTTTTTTTTATTTCAACAGAAGTAACCTTAGCTGAGCCAAAACCAAAAAATACGTATCTAAATGCATTACTTACTACTAAAAAGATTTTTGATCCTGAAATTATTTTTATTGATTCATTATCCACGCTTCTTAGTGAGAGTTTAAATGATGATAATTTGATGGATCTCACTAGTTTTTTCAATCGGTTAAAAGGATCGGGTAAAATCATCATTGTTACTGCTAATCCAAGTGATTGGAGTGATGAGATTCATAGTACGTTTCAAATGATTAGTGATGTTCATTATCGGGTGGCTCAAGAAAATATGCCAGGTATTGGACTTGTGTATCAGTTTTATATCGAAAAATTTAATGGTGCGCAAAATCGGTATGAAGCATCAACCACGTTTAAAGTGCAACCTGGTTCAGGTCTTGCTATTGAAACAAGTGGTGTTGCATTCTAAGAGGAAGAGTTATGCCTAAGATGGAGAAAGATGAAGAACATAAGTTAATGGAGGATAACCCTCATCTTAGGGAATACATTGAAAATATTTCATTGAAAATGAGTAAACCTACGTTTTACACCAAGGTTCCCAAGGAGGAAGGGGATAATAAGTATCCGAATTTGATTTATCCAACGAAAGGTATTGTTTTTATTCATATGGTTCGAACTCCTGAAATGGAACAAATCGAGTATCATGCAGTGGAACCGAAACTTACTGAGGATCAGATCAAAAAACGTGATGCAATCCTTGAATTAATTTATGAACAAGCTCATTTTTATGAAAACATTAAAAGTCCTGAGGATCTAAGAAAAGCAATTGGTACTGTGTTAGATAAAGTCTCGGTTTTGGATGAATCGGCAACCTCGTTTGATGAGGGAAAAAAGCGTGGGAAGATTAGGATAACAAAAGAAGATAAAATCGGGATTAAATATGATATTACTAAGGATATTGTTGGTGGAGGTCCTCTTGAACCGTTAATGAGAGATCCAAATATTGAAGATATTCATATTTTAACGGGTGAAGATGTTCATTTAATCCATAAAGTGTTTGATTTGGTTCGGACTAATATTTATATTGATCCGGAGTGGGCTAATACGTTTTCTCAGGATTTCAGTGAAAAAATAGGTAGTCCAGTAAGCGATGGTGTTCCTATAGCGGATGGGACGCTTCCTGATGGAAGTCGTGTGAACATTATCCATCCTGAAGATGTGAGTATGAAAGGACCGAGTATGACGGTTCGTAAATTTAGTGAAACTCCGATTAGTATCACGCAGATCATTAATTGGGGGACGATGAGTAGTTACACTGCAGCATATCTTTGGATTGCAATGCAGTATGGACGTAGTTTTTTTGTTTGTGGAGAAACAGCTTCTGGGAAAACAACGACGTGTAATGCAGCGATTCCGTTTATTCCACCGGATAGAAAGATTTATTCAGCTGAGAACACGCCTGAAATTCAGGTTCCTCAACCCGTATGGCAGCAATTACTTACGCGTACTACAGGTCCAAAAGAAAGTCATGTTGATTTAAATGATTTATTAAAAGCAGCGCTTCGGTCTCGACCTAATTATATCATTCCAGGGGAAACACGAGGGATTGAAGGAAGAGTTGTGTTTCAAGCGATGCAAACTGGTCATCCTTGTATTACCACATTTCACGCTGGATCAGTAACAAAGGTTATTCAGCGGTTCACGGGTGATCCGATTCGAATTCCTAAACCGTTTATGGACAATCTTGATTTTGTGTTGATTCAAATGGCTGTTGATCGGAAAGGAGTGAGATTACGTCGAGTACTTTCCCTTGATGAAATCGAAGGATATAATTCAGCAGTGGATGGTGTGATCACTCGGAAAGCATTTGAATGGAATTCAGCATCAGACAAACATATCTTCAAAGCGAATAGGAATAGCTATATTCTCGAAGAGAAAATCGCGAAAAATGCTGGATACGAAGATCCGACTGAGATTTACAACGAACTTGATTTGCGAAAAAGGATCTTGGATCGGATGGTTGAAGAAAAAATATTTGATTATTATGAGGTCGTGCAATTTATTTGGACGTATTTTCGGGAAGGAGTGGATGGTCTTCCAATAACAATATAAATAAAAAAAATATGAAAAAAAAATTATGAGTTAAGATGGGGTGTGCAGATTGGCTGATTCAGAAAAGTTAACAGAGGATGAGATTCAAGAGATTTTAAATAAACATGCTCATCTGAGAACGTATTTAAAAAATATTGAAGTGAAAATGAAACGGCCTGAGTTCTATAAAAAAGTTCCAAAGTCAAAAGAGGATGAAGATTTTCCTAATTTTATTTACACTACGAAAGGATCAGTTTTTATTCATATTTACCGCTTGCCTGAGATGGATGAACGCTTGTATCAAGCAATTGAACCGGAATTAGATGAAATCACTAAAAAGAAATTCGATGATTTACTTCATCTAATCGTGAAAAAGGCTCCAGATAAGGATAGTGCGGTTTCTGATGATGAATTAAAAGAAATGTTCCTTGAATTAATGGATGAAATCATCATTATTGATGAAGATGCTAAAGAGTATGAACCTTTGCAAAAGAAAGGATTGTTTAATAAGAAAAAAATAGCGAAAACGATTAAGGCAACTTCAGCCCAAAAAGAAGCAATGAAATATACGCTTATCAAAGAACAAATCGGTGGTGGACCACTTGAACCATTTATGAGAGATATTTACCTAGAAGATATTCATATTATTGCTGGGGAAAACGTTCATGCAATCCATAAAGTCTTTGATATGATCAAAACAAATATTTTGATTCCAAAAGAGGACTCGTTTGTTTTTGCTCGGAAGCTTAGCGAAAAAATGGGAGCCGCGGTTAGTGAAGCACAGCCCATCGTTGATGCAACGATGCCTGATGGAAGTCGTGGTAATCTTATTTATCCAGAATCCGTGAGCGTCAAAGGACCAAGTATTACTATTCGTAAATTCGCTGAAACTCCGATTAGTATCACGCAGATCATTAATTGGGGGACGATGAGTAGTGGGGTGGCTGCGTATGCTTGGCTTTCACTTCAATATGGTCGTAGTTTTTTTGTGTGTGGAGAAACAGCATCTGGAAAAACCACGACCACGAATGCGTTAATTCCGTTTATTCCACCGGATAAAAAGATTTATACTGCTGAAAACACACCTGAACTTCACGTACCTCATACCGTGTGGCAGCAGTTACTCACGCGAACTGCAGATACTGAAGAAGGTAGTGTTGATTTATTTGATTTGTTAAAAGCAGCGCTTCGGTCCCGTCCCGATTACATCATTCCAGGTGAGACTCGGGGTGCTGAGGGAAATGTTGTGTTTCAAGCGATGCAAACTGGTCATCCTTGTATTACCACGTTTCACGCTGGATCGGTAACTAAAGTCATTCAACGATTCACTGGTGATCCGATTAATGTTCCAAAATCATTTATGGACAATCTTGATTTTGTATTGATTCAAATGGCGGTGGAACGAAAAGGGCAACGATTACGTCGAGTGCTTAGTGTTGATGAAATCGAAGGATATAATAAAGCAGTAGATGGAGTGATGTCTCGGACTGCTTTTGAATGGAAATCAGCTGATGATGTTCATGTGTTCAGAGCTAATAGGAATAGTTACATTCTTGAAGAAAGAATAGCGAAAAACGCAGGATATGAAAATACTGCTGAAATCTATGATGAATATGATCTTCGAAAACATATTTTGGATCGTATGGTAGAGGAACAAATCTTTGATTATTATGAGGTATGTCAGTTCATTTGGACGTTTTATCGAGAAGGAATAGAAGCATTACCGATTTCGATTTAAATTATTTTTTTGGTTGAGCAGGTATGGCGGAAAGAAAAGAAAAAAAGGATAAAAAGAAACATGAGTTTCTTGATGAAGTCAAAATTTCATATAGACTTCTTGAGGATCGTAAAAAGTTTTACACTACGATTCTTCTCCCGCTTATTTTTCTTGGTCTTCTTGTTTTAACGCTTCCAATAACCCTTCAATTTATTCTTCCGGTTCCGGTTTCTTTTCATCCTGCTACTTTTGTGTTTGGTGGTATTGTTCCAATTCTCCTTGGTATGTTATATCCTTATATTTCTTATAAGAATCGGGAAACTGAGATTGATAGTAACATGCATTTTTTTATTACTCATTTACGAGTGCTTGCAATTTCTGATCTTTCATTAAAAGATATTTTGAATGTGCTTGGTGGAAAAAAAGTGTATAAAAGTCTTGGTGAGGAAATCAAAAAGGTTTCCGTTCTTTCAACGCAATGGCGTTATCCTATGGCTAGCACGCTTCATTTTATCGCATTAAGAACTCCAAGTAAGATCCTTAAAGATTTTTTAGATCGGTTCTCTCAAAGTCTTGATAGTGGTGTGGAACATCGAGAATTCGTTGAAACTGAACAAGAAGCAGTGATGCAAGATTATAAGACCATGTATGAAACAAGTAATGAAAACATCGTGATTCTTAATGAAGTCTATGTGAGTATGCTGATTGCTATTATTTTTGTGATGAGCTTTGGAATAGTGCTTCCAATTATTATGGGTGCGGAAAGCATGACCATGTATACGTATCTTTCCTCATTTATGCTCGTTGTTTCAGAAGGATTATTATTGTATTTGATGAAATCAATTATTCCAGAGGATGTTATTTGGCATCAATCTGGGGAAAAAAGTGAATTGCAGAAAAAGATGACTCGATGGCTTACTAATTCAATTCTTGCTAGTATTGCTCTTGGATCGGGGTTATTGTATGGAAAATATATTTTGGAAGTGATGATACTAGCAGAGTTGCAGATAGAAGTTGTTATTGCTATAGCATTGACTCCACTTCTTTTTGTTGGAGTGAAAACTGTTATTGAAGAAGGAAATATTGCTCGGAAAGAAAAAAACTTTCTTGGTTTTTTAACTGGTCTTGGATCCATTGCTACTATGAAAGGTGGAAAAGTTACTGAATCAGTGTATTATTTGAGCCGAAAGGATTATGGGATTTTAACTAAATATATTCGCAGTCTCTATCGACGGTTACGTACCCGTATCAATGATGATGCAGCTTGGCAATGGTTCGGCGTGGATACTAATAGTAATTTTATACAACGATCTAGTGAAATGTTTCGAGAAGCAACATATGCTGCAGCTAATCCAACAAAAGTAACAAAGATGATAGCTGAAAATATGCGTAAAATCCTTGATCTACGGAAAAAAAAGTTTTCCATTGTCAATACATCTATTGCATTATTTGGCGGTATCACATTTGGTATTAGTTTTGCTATTTATGTTTCACTTGTCATCAGC
>CAYPUK010000013.1:0-20454 GCA_964414035.1 uncultured Thermoplasmatales archaeon
GGTGGAAGTGGACTGTTCAGACAATACAAAGGAATTACAGATGATTTTTTTGAAAAAGAATACTCATGGAATTATTATGGTGGAATGGGCTCAGCTGTCTCACTTGCTGATGTGAACGGGGATAATAGGTTAGATCTTGCAACGGGTGCATGGTGGAGTTCACTCCTCCTTTTCATTAACAACGAAGGAAATCTATCAGATCAGTATCAGTATTACTCTGAAGAAACAAGTGTGATTGAAAAAATTGTTTTTGGAGATATTGGACCAGAGTTATCAGATCAAGAATTAATCACAATAAATTATATTCCATCGACTCAACAACAGCTTTTTTATCTGCCACATCAACCAATTCAATACATCGAAGAGATCAGTTGTGATGGAGTTATCTTATCTGAAGATGAATACACGTATAGTAGAGAACATGGATGGGTAACTATTAGTGAGGAACAAGTAGACACTGTAGAAATCAACTATTATTATTCAAAATCATTAGATATGATCTATACTAATTGGGATCCAAACAAAGGAAACTTTCTTTATTATCATACCCTCCCATTTCCAGATTTACACGCTAATGCTAATTTGCAATGGTATGATATCAAACCAGGAAGTACGATTACGGGTGAACTTCATATTCAAAATCAAGGCGATCCTGATTCCTCATTAAATTGGGAAATACGGCAATGGCCTGAGTGGGGTGAGTGGACGTTTTCACAAACCAGTGGATCAGATCTTACGCCAGATCAGGACATCATAACTATCGCTATTGAAATCAAAGTCCCAGAAGAAAAAAATACTGAGTTTGATGGACAACTAGTGATTGTGAATCAAGATGATGAAACTGATAATGAACAAATCCAAATACAATTGACAACTGCACAACCGAGAAATAACGTAATTAGTTGGATTCAACAAATTCAAATATTTATACAACAAAGAATTTCATCATTCAGTCAGATCATACACTTCATCAGGAATTTTTAAAAACACAAAAAAAACTTGATGAGCAACCATCGATCTTTTTACAGCATACGAACCATTTGCGCATGAGGCACTCCGTCGATTCGTAAAATGCAATCCTCAGACACGAGGCCCATACTAACTGCACACTTAATCGCTTCTTCTCCCACAAGATTAGCAATAGTTGCTTCTTCTAAAAACCGTTTTAATACGTTAGTTTCCACGCGTTCTCCATCATAAAACTTTTTTTCAACAGAAAGATGAAACTTTCCTTCGGAAAACGTTTTTCCAAGAAGATGTTCATCACAAGCACCAATCAATAAATCATTGCCTTGTTTGTAGACTTGCATTGAGATCATAGGATACAATCCATATTCGTTTTACTAACAAAAAAAGTATCACCTTCACATATTTATATTGTTTTTGTAGAATACTATTTATGTGAGTTTTTTATCAAGGTAATACCATCCACCGTTTATTGCTTATCCCGTCAACAGAAGGGTACTCAAAAGCTTACTAAACCGCAATGCTAAAAACCAAAAACTGCATATCCTTTTTTCCACAATTTCAAATGCGCACTACTGCTTTTTAAAGATGGGTGGAAATAGGGAACGATGAAATCAATTATTGAGCTCTTCTCAGAACATGGCACACTAATTCAACCAGATACCCTAGATTACCTCCTATCAAAAAATAATCCAGAACAATTCTGCCACGATCTTACCAAAAACATTACTGATTATCCACTTGTTCTTACCATTAATCATGTCAAAGAAGCAGAACAACAACTCATCCCCACCTCACCCACGCCACCAACACCTTCAAAACCAGAGGAAACAATTCCTCCACCTGAAGAAACTGAATACGGGGAAATACCTGATCAAAAAACATTAACTTCATCCCAACAAACTGATTCACTGCCGCTTACAGCTAGTACTATGATCAACGAACCTATTTATTCTCCTTCAAACTGGCATCCAGATGCTAAAGACTATGACTCAGACATTAAGATTCTACAAGACATCACTGGAAATAGTATCAGTGAAGGAACCACAGCTGATTTCGCAAAACTTTTTGCGGATCGATTCGACGTTCTTAGAAATCTGCTTAGATCACAACGAAGAGAACTTGCTCATGTCATCCCTATTAAAAGAGTGAAAAAAGCAGGATTAGACGATATTCAACTCATTGGTATCGTTGAAAACTATCGAACTACAAAAAACGGACATATTTTCTTAGAACTTGAAGATGACAGCGGCATGCTCAACTGTATCGTTCTTAAAAATAATCGAGACGCATTTCCGCTTGCTGAAGATTTAGTCCTTGATGAAATCATAGGAATAACCGGATCGTTAAGCAAACATGGAGACTTATTTCTCGTTGACAACATCATTTATCCAGATATCAGCCTGAACAATCGAAGACACAAAGCAAACGCACCCATTCATGCAGCATTTCTTTCAGACATTCACATTGGAAGCAAAGAGTTCATGGGCAAACAATGGAATGCATTCTTAAAATGGATCAATGGAAACATGGGAAACAGCCGACAAAAACAAGTCGCAGGAAAAATCAAATATCTCGTCATTCCTGGTGACATCGTCGATGGAATCGGTGTGTATCCAAATCAGGATAAAGAACTCAGCATCGTTGATCTATACAAACAATACGAAGCATTAGCAACAGAATTAGAAAAGATCCCAGATCACATCTCAATGATCATTCAACCTGGAAACCATGATGCAGTTCGACCTGCTGAACCACAACCCGCATTTGATAAAAACATTCAAAAACTCTTCCATTCAACAGATGCAACCTTCATTGGAAATCCTGCACAATTCTCCATTCACAGCGTAGAAATCTTATCATATCATGGTCAAAGCCTCATGGATTTTGCAACAAATATTCAACGATTAAAATACAATGAACCTGTAGAAATAATGAAGGTCATGCTTCAAAAACATCATCTTGCACCCATGTACGGCGGATACACCCCTCTTGCACCAGAACATAAAGATTACATGATCATCAACAAAGTCCCAGACATCTTTGTCACGGGACATGTTCACCTTGCAAATCTTGGAGAATACCGAGGAGTAACGTTGGTTAATGCATCAAGTTGGCAAGCACAAACCTCTTATCAAAAAATGCTCAATTTCATTCCAGATCCAGCAAAACTACCCATTGCAGATTTACAACATGGAAAAGTAACCATGATGGATTTCAACAAACAAATCTAAAAAAAAAGTTGGAGAACAAATAACCATATGACATCAACTGATGAATCCTCTGAAACCGTTGCGGTAAGTAAAGAAATGAATGATTATTTTAAAAAATTACAACAAGAAATCGATTCCTGCTACCAAATCGCCGAAAACGCAAGAAACAAAGGATTTGATCCAACATATAGTGTGGAAATCCCACAAGCAAAAGATCTTGCTGCAAGAGTAGAAGAACTTGTAGGACCAGAAAACATCGCACCAAAAATCCGAGAAATAACCAAAGAAATAGGAAACCGAGAACTCGTCTCACTTGAAATCGCTCGTTACATTTCAAATGGAGAAAACTTCACGTTTCCATCCACAGATAAAGCACTTGATCAAGCCGTACGAACCGGTCTAGCAATCCTCACTGAAGGAGTACTTGTTGCTCCACTTGAAGGAATCGCTGATGTCAAACTCGGTGAGAACAATGATGGAACAAACTACGTAGATCTCTATTTCTCAGGACCAATCCGAAGTGCGGGTGGAACAGGACAAGCAATGAGCGTACTCATCGCTGATGTCGTCCGAAGGGAACTAGGCATTACTAGTTATCAACCAACCAAAGGAGAAATTGAACGATACAAAGAAGAAATACCCTTGTATAAACGAGCGCAACATTTACAATACACACCAACCGTTGATGAAATCGATCAGATCGTATCACACTGTCCAATTTGCATTAATGGAGAAGGAACAGAAAAAGAAGAAGTCACTGGATACCGAGATCTACCCCGAGTAGAATCAAACCGTCTCCGAGGAGGAGCATGCTTAGTTATCGCTGAAGGACTCTGTTTAAAAGCACCAAAACTGATGAAACACGTCACTAAACTCAAGCTAGAAGGATGGGATTTCCTCGATCATTTCGTCAACAAAAAAAAGGGAAATAAAAAAGAAGAAGAAACTAAAAAAGAAGGAAAAAAATCCATACCTGAAATTCTGCCATCAACAAAATACATCGGAGAAGTCATCGCAGGAAGACCAGTTTTTGGTCATCCATCAAGACCCGGTGGATTCCGATTGCGTTATGGCCGAGCACGAACCGCAGGTCTTGCATCAACCGCACTCAGTCCAGCAGCAATGTACCTATCTGATGAATTCATCGCAATTGGAACTCAAATGAAAATGGAACGACCCGGTAAAGCAACCATTGGAACGCCCTGTGATGAACTCGAAGGACCAATCGTGTTAAAACACAATGGAGACCTTATCCAATTACAAAACTCCGAAGACGTTGATTTAACAAGTGTCAAACAAATCATAGACTTTGGAGAAATCCTGATTCCTTTCGGTGAATTCTTAGAAAACAATGCAAACCTACCTGATGCATCATACACCTATGAATGGTGGATCCAAGACCTACAAAAAAAAATTAACCTATTACCAGAAAAAAACACACGTGACCAAATCAAAAAAGCAGATGAACGAACCCAAAAACATATTGAAAAAGAACTACAACCGATCGATCTCATTCATCCAACCTTTGATGAAGCACTCCTTCTTTCAAAAAAATATAACATTCCATTACATCCAGATCACAATCTTTTCTGGCATGACATTACCATTGAAGATGTCCAAAAACTAGCAAAATACATCAAAGAACATGGTAACATCACCGATACAAATCAACTAAGCATGCCCTTAGACCAAAGCATCAAAGAAATCATCACAACACTAGGAATACTTCACACCAAACAAGAAAAGACTATCATTACCATTAGATATGCACAAGCACTCATTCATTGTTTAGGATTAACCATACAACATAATGAAATTACAACAACAGACCGATATCAACTCATCGAACAAGAAACACCAAATAATCAACAATCCACTGTTGAATACGTTTCAAAACTATTAGGAATTGCTCTCAGGCCACGAGCACCATTCAGAATCGGCACCCGCATGGGAAGACCTGAAAAAGCAGCAGAACGAAAAATGAGACCGCCACCACACGTGCTCTTCCCGCTTGGAAACTATGGAACCAACCAACGATTATTCAGTAAAGCAGCAGAAAAAGGAACAATAGAAGTAGAAGCAGGCAAACGAATCTGTACCAAATGTGAAAAAAGTACTTATAAAATCATGTGTGACTGTGGCGGACACACTGAACCAGTTGAAGACCGCATTGAAATCCATAGCATCAACATAAAAGATGAACTAAACCATGCAAAAAAACATCTGAAAATACGAAGACTCCCAGAAACCATCAAAGGAGTACAAGGAACTATTTCAAAACATAAAACACCCGAACCAGTAGAAAAAGGGATCCTTCGAGCTAAACATGAAGTCAGCGTGTTCAAAGATGGCACTATTAGATTCGATATGACTGATGCACCACTCACTCATTTCAAACCAAAAGAACTCCATGTCTCAATTGAAAAACTCAAAAAACTAGGATATGCTCACGATATCGAGGGAAAACCACTCAAAGATTACGATCAAATCTGCGAACTCAAAGTCCAAGACGTTGTAATCGCAACATCATGTGCTGAATACTTCATGAAAGTAGCACACTTCATTGATGATCTTCTCGTTAGATATTACCACATGGAAAAGTTTTACAACATTAGAAAAATCGAAGATCTCACCGGCCATTTAGTTATTGGACTAGCACCTCACACTTCTGGTGGATCACTTGCACGAATCATTGGATTTACTGATGCAAAAGTATGTTTTTCTCATCCATATTATCACGCAGCAAAAAGAAGAAATTGTTATATCAGTTCTCAAAAAGTGTATCTTTATGATGATAAAAATAAAAGATTTATTACTGATGAAATCGGCCCTATTGTCGATGAAAATATGGAAAAACGAGAGATTAAAAAGATTGATTCATTTGGCACGGTAAAATGCGATGTTAATCCCTCAGAAAAATTATATGCATATGCACTTGATCGACCATCAGGGAAACTTGTTAAAAAAAGAGTAACTTGTTTTATAAAAGGAAAAACAGATAAATGGGTAAGGATTAAAACATCAACAAATAGAGAGATTAAGGTTACACCTGATCACAATATAGCGATACTTTCCAATGAAAAAATAAGAATCAAAAAAGCAATAGATGTGGAGAAAGGAGATAAATTACCACTTGCCACACATATACCTTATGAATCATCACTTCATAAACTAAATTTGGCTAAAAGCTTAGTGAATCTTCCTACGGACATTTTAAAAGATATTAAAATTAGAAATGCTAAACCTTTTTTTAAAAAAATAGTGAAACGAATTGGACGTGACCAAGTAATAAATATCTGTGATATCGATGGAAATTTAAAGAAAAGTTTATCAAAATGGTATAAAAGCGTTCCATTGATTCATTTCATTAAAATTTGTGAAAACACGAATATTACTTTTGATGATTTACCAAATACTGCAGGTTTAGGTTTTAGAAGAGATCATGTTAATCTTCCAATTTATATTGAAGACATCCCATCTTTATTTTGGGTTTTAGGAATGTATTGTGCCGAAGGATGGGGGCGATCAAATAAAACGGCTCATCAAATTTCTTTTAGATTGTGTGACAAAGATTTGAGAGATTATTTAAAAACAAAAATGAAAGATCTATTCTCACTGAAACCTTATGAAAAAGATTCAAAAGTTGTGTATTCATCAAAACTATTAAACACATTATTTACAAAAGTTTGGGGTGCAGGTACAAAAGCATATAGTAAGAAGGTACCAAACCTAATTTATGAAGGGGACAAAGACTCTGTTCAACAATTTATCTCTGCATTTTTTGATGGTGATGGATCTATTAGTTTACATCCAGATCGAGTAACGTTTTATTCTGTTTCCCAAGCATTACTTGAAGGAATCGCAAACCTTCTCTTAAGAGAAAATATTTTTACTCGTTTTCTAAAAACTAAAAAACGATTACCTGGAAGAAAAGTTTTGGAACGGTATAAAGAACTTGGCAAAAAACCTGTAAAACATATACTGTGCCATCTTGTTCTAACTGGTGAGGATAAATATAGATTTTCTAGTTTCGTTAAACCCATCTCTAAGAAAAAGAGGAAGCGAGCGGCTGATATGACTTCTTCAAAACCTGCTTCAGCAAGACGGTTGATAAAATATGAAATGGAATATTATCCTGCCATTTCTTATTCTGACTATACATTTGACTTTGTCACAGAAATCGAACATGTCCCAGTAAAAAATGATAACACGTATTGTTTGGATGTTGAAGGAGAAGAATTAGAAGATAAAGCTATCTATTGGCATAATCAATTAATACAAATTCGATGCGACGGTGATGAAGATGGCCTCATGCTTCTCATGGATGCGTTACTTAATTTTTCACATGAGTATATTCCTGATAAACGTGGTGGTAAAATGGATTTACCATTGATTCTTACCACTCGTCTTGATCCGTCTGAAGTTGATAAAGAAGCGCATAATGTTGATTGTTTATCTCGGTATCCTCTTGATTTTTATGAAGCAACAACGCGGCATGAACATCCGAAGAATTGGGAGGATAAGATGGATGTGGTGGCGAATCGGTTGAAAACACCATTGCAGTATGAACAATTTGGGTTTACGCATGATACGAGTGATGTTTCTGCTGGACCAGTGGTTTCTCGGTATAAAACGTTGAATACTATGATGGATAAGATGAATGCGCAGTTGAATCTTGCAGCAAAAATCAGAGCGGTGGATGAAGCTGATGTTGCTTACAAAGTGATTGAGCGGCATTTCCTTCCGGATATTTTGGGTAATTTGAAAGCGTTTAGTAAGCAGTCTGTGCGTTGTCCTACGTGTAATATTACGTATCGGCGTATTCCATTGAATGGGAAGTGTCGGAAGTGTGGTGGCAAGTTGAGTTTGACGGTGCATGAGAAATCAGTGAAGAAGTATTTGGAGATTTCAAAGGAAGTTGCTGATCGGTATCATATTCCTTCGTATGCGCATCAGCGTATTAATTTGGTTGAGAAGAATATTGATTCGTTGTTTATGAGTGATAAGGTGAAAAAGACAAAGCTTACTGATTTCCTTTGAGTTATGGATGTGGTGGAATGTGGTGTTGATAAGCATAATGTTCAAATAATGTTGTTTGTATGTAGGGGTATTAGACCGGAGTTGGTTGTTGATTATGGATGAGCAATCATTTAATAGAATAAGCAGAAAAACATGGTATCGATGGTCGTTTTACGTTAACATCGTCTTGTTTTTTATCGTTGCTATTTCATTGTATTTACTTATCATTGATTCGTATAATGCTGGAAAGATTGCAAAGGTTGGCGGTGATGCACTGTCTCAGGCGTGGTTTTTGATCGCTCGGGATGTTGCCTTTTTGGCGATTTCACTAGCTTTAGTGTTTTTCCAGTTCTTTCGGAATTTACTTACGATCATTCGCAGATCATTGTAATCGTATTATTGCATTGTTTCATGTTATCCTTGACGAAAGGTGTAGGATAAACTGGGGAGATAGGCGTTCCCTGTTACTGGAAATCGTCTTTATGCCAGAGTTGACACAATGAGGCGGTGTAACGGGCACTGTATGATCCTGGTGTCGACGATGAGACCTTGTCCTTTGGGATTGGAGGTGATGATGTTGTATGGCTGGAGAGTCATATGCTCATCTTTGTTGCGGGTATTGGGTCAGGCACGGAAGTGAGCAGCCTTACCGTAAACTGCCAATGCTCGAAGGGTTCACGGGGTTGAGAAGATATCGGGGTAATCATATGGAGCTACGTGCATCCACTCTGCGGTTTCTTACACCCGTTAAAAGTGGGTGATGTGAAGCAAGGATGGTATGGTGGATTTGATCTTGTGTTATGGGGGATTGTGAGAATATGCCACAGTTATTGAAGGATGAAAGTACTGTTGCTTCGTGGCAACGGTTTTTCGAGGAAGAGTATAAGTCTGAGATTGAAACAGTTGCACTTATGTATCCTGAGCGTCGGAGTTTGTTTGTTGATTATTGGGATATTGATCGGGCTGATCCATCGTTGGCTGAGTTGTTGATTGAGCAGCCGTATAAAGCGATTTTTAATGCGGAGCAAGCGTTGAAGAATGTTGATGTGGCAACGGAGGGTCATGTGCATCTTCATTTTCGAGTGACTAATCTTCCTGATATGCAGAAGGTGATTATTCGGCATATTCGTTCTCATCATTTGGGGAAGATGAAAGCGGTTGAGGGTTTGGTGAAGAAGCGAACGGAGGTGCGTCCGAAGTTGCAGGTTGCTGCGTTTTTGTGTCAGAAGTGTGGTGCGGTGATTAAGGTGAGTCAGGATGAGGATATTTTGAAGGAACCTGCGGAGTGTTATGAGGATCAGGGTGGTTGTGGTCGTGTTTCTGCGTTTAAACTTTCAACGAGTCTTTCTACGTTTGTAGATTCACAAAAGATTGAGATTCAGGAGAATCCTGAGGGTCTTAGGGGTGGTGCGCAGCCTGAGCGGATTAGTGCGTTTTTAGAAGATGATTTGGTTGGTGAGATTGCTCCGGGTGATCGGGTGATTGTGAATGGTATTTTGCATTCGATGCAGCGGCGTCGTGGCACGTTTAAGTTAACGAGTTTTGATAAGGTGATTGAAGCGGTTAGTGTTGAGAATCAGCAGATGGCGTTTGAAGAGGTGGATATTAGTGAGGAGGATGAAGAGGAGATTATGCGGGTGAGTAAGGATCCTGAGATTTATAGGAAGATGCGGGAGAGCATGGCTCCTACGATTTATGGGATGAATGTGGAGAAGGATTCGTTGGTGTTGCAGTTGTTTGGGGGGATGAGTAAGAGTATGCCTGATGGATCGTATATTCGTGGTGATATTCATTGTTTATTTGTTGGGGATCCTGGTACGGCTAAGTCTCAAATGCTTAATTATATGTCTAAGCTTGCGCCGAGAAGTATTTATGCATCAGGTAAGGCTTCTTCAGCTGCTGGTTTGACGGCTGCTGCGGTTCGTGATGAGTTTGGTGAAGGTCAGTGGACACTTGAAGCTGGTGCGCTTGTGCTTGCGGATATGGGTATTGCTTGTATTGATGAGATCGATAAGATGGATGCACAAGATAGAAGTAGTCTTCATCAGGCAATGGAACAACAGGAGATTTCTGTTGCAAAAGCTGGTATTAATGCAACACTTAAGTCTCGTTGTGCAGTACTTGCTGCAGCTAATCCTAAGCTTGGTCGTTTTGATGATTTCATTCCGATTCATGAACAGATCAATATGCCACCAGCGCTTCTTTCTCGTTTTGATTTGATTTTTTCGATTCAGGATAAACCAAATACTGAGCTTGATACGAATTTAGCGACTCATATTTTAAATACGCATAAAGCTGGCGAAGTTAATGAGAATATTTTGAAATCAAAGAAGAGTGTGTTTTCTCGTGAGGAACAGCAACGGTTGATTAAACCAGTGATTCCCACCTTTGATCCTGAGTTTTTACGAAAGTATGTTGCGTATGCAAAACGCAATATTTATCCGGTGATGCAGGATGAAGCGATGCAGATTATTAATGATTATTATGTTGATTTAAGGAATCAATCGAAGGATTCTGTACCATTTACGCCTCGACAGTTGGAAGCTTTTGTTCGCTTAGCTGAAGCAAGTGCTCGTGTTCGGTTGAGTGAAACAGTGACGGTGAGTGATGCAAAAAGAGCTATTAAGATTATTAATGAGTATTTACGACGGGTTGGAATGGATCGGGAGACAGGTAATTTTGATATTGATATTATTGCAACTGGTATCAGTCATTCGCAGCATGAACGGATGCGGTCGATTTTGGATATTGTGAAACAGATTTGTGGCGAGTCTGAAGATGGGAATGCAGCGCGAAATGATATTGTGATTGAAGCTGAAGCGCATGGATTGGAATCAAAAAAGGTAGAAGAAGCACTTGATCGGTTGAAACGGAATGGTCAAATTTATGAACCAGTTCATGGGAAGTATAAGTTGACCACTGAATATTAAAAAATAAGATTGGAAACCATTTTTTTTATGGTTTCTTTTTTTATAATTTTGGTGATGAAAGATTATTCAATGCTTTTTTTGCTTCGTTTTTATGTTCTTCACCGATTTCTTCGACAACATAATCAAGAAATGTGTTTTTGATATCATTCCAGTTTAATGTGGTAACACCAAAATCAAATTTTTTATTTCCATGAGTTGCTTTGTAGACACTTGGAGCCATTTGTTTTTGATCATGGTTGTCCATATGCATTAAATAGTTTACCTTCAAGGGTTTTTTTTCGTAAAGATAGACTTCAAATTTCCGGTTGAAATATTTAAAAGAATTATCACGGTCATGATACCGGTATTCGATTGCATACTTTTTATTAATTGGAATCTTTCCTTTATCCATCGTGCATCCTCCTACTTGGTAGTTAATCTAGAAAAGACATATAAATCTTTTTAATTTTTTATTTTTATTAAAAAAAGTATTTGAAAAATAAAGAGAAAAAGAAAAAACAATCTGTTGTTAGATTGTTTTAATCAGAGTAGTAACTTGCTGGGAATGGTTCCGGTTTCAATCCTTTTCGTTCACGGATTTGAGTAACAATATCTGTTTGCAAGTTTCGTGGAAGTTGTTCAAACCCAATGTTTTCGGTGTTCCACAACACTCGGCCTCCAGTAGCTGATCGAATGGATGAAGCAAAACCAAACATTTCAGCAACAGGAGCTTTGGCATCAATGTTGACCATGTCTTTTTCCGTGGTCATATCTCGAACCGTTGCTCGTCGCTGATTCAGTTCTCTAGATGCATCTCCCATCAGGTCTTGTGGTGTGCTAATGAACACTTTTTGCATTGGTTCAAGTAAGACTGGATCAGAAATAGTGATTGCTCCATAAATCGCGTTACGAACAGCTGGAATGACTTGTGCTGGACCACGATGAATGGCATCTTCGTGTAATTTCGCATCAACAAGTTTGATAAGCATTCCCTGACATGGTTCAGAGGCAACTGGGCCGCTTTTCATGACTTCATTGAATCCTTCAATGATTAATTCATGAATCTCAGAAAGATACTGAATACCTTTTGTGACATCCAACATTAAATTATTCCCTTGAATGGCGATAGCACCTTTTGCTTCAGTTTTCTCCATGCCAAGTTCTTGTAATTGTTTAATAACATCTTTTTTGTATTTCTTCACATTATCCGGAATCTCATTTTCATATAATGCTTTCATAATCTTTGGGTCTAATGGTTCAACTTCAATGTAAAACCGGTTATGTTTATTCGGTGATTTTCCCTCAAACTTTTGCGGAGATGATTTTGCTACTGATTCACGATAAACCACAATTGGTTCAGAGGTAACAATGTCCACACCATACTCGTTTCTAATCCGGTATTCAGTGATTTCAAGGTGCAGTTCACCCATACCACTCATCAAGTTCTCACCAGTTTCCTGATTGATATCCACTACAATACTTGGATCAGCTTTAGAAACCGTTCGAAGAACTTCAATAAGTTTTGGTAAATCCTTGGTATGTTTTGCTTCCACAGCAACGGTAACTACTGGTTCAGAGACATGAACGATTCGTTCGAATGGTTCAGCATCTGGATCATCAACCACAGTACACCCTGCAATCGCATCGCGAATACCAGTTACTGCTACAATGTTACCGGCACTTACGTTTTCAATTGGAATTCGATCAGCGCCAACCATCAGATTGACTTGTTGAATCCTATTCACTTTTGGCATACCAGCTACATACACTTGTTTCCCACGTTCAACATTACCACTATAAAGACGACCAACTGCAACTTCTCCTGCATGAGGATCCATCACAATCTTTGTAATCATCAATGCAAGTGGCCCATGTTCATCCGTGTTCATCATGCCTTTACCAAGTTTGGATTCTTCATCTCCACGCCAAATATTTGGGATACGATATTTTTGAGCAACTTTTGGAGATGGCAAATGATCAACCACCATATCAAGTAACACTTCATGAATTGGTGATTTTTTCGCTAATGTTTTTTGATTGTCTTTATCACAATAATCGTAAATATCTTTGAAACTCATACCCGATTTTTGCATGTATGGTGCTGAAATCGCCCAATTATAATATGCACTACCAAAAGCAACAGTTCCATCTTCAACCTTTACATCCCATTTTCCTTTAAATTGCTCTGGAACCATTTTGTTGAGTAATTGATTGAATTTACCGATGATTTTCACAAACTGTTGCTGCATTTGTTCAGGAGTAACCTTAAGTTCGTTGATCAATCGATCAACCTTGTTGATAAAAAGAATCGGTCGAACGTTTTCTTTTAACGCCTGTCGAATAACCGTTTCAGTCTGTGGCATCGCTCCTTCCACCGCACACACTACTACAATTGCTCCATCAACAGCACGCATTGCCCGAGTAACGTCACCACCAAAGTCAACGTGACCAGGTGTATCCAACAAGTTAATCAAATATTCTTTTTCTTCAAACTCGTGAACCATTGAAGCTGAAGCAGTATCAATCGTGATCCCTCGTTCTGATTCCTGTTCATCAAAATCAAGAGCTAGTTGTTTACCAGCTAAATCTTCACTCATCATGCCGCAACCGGCAAGTAAGTTATCAGAAAGCGTCGTTTTTCCATGATCGATGTGAGCAGCAATTCCAATGTTTCGAATCTGATCTAGCTTATTCATCAAATGTTTTGCTTTTTTAATGTTATCTTCTTTCTTACCCATAAATCACAACCTCGAAAGATCTTTCTTAATTGATAAAGTAAGTAACAGAACACTACTATTATCGTGCTGATTTTGCAACTCGTTCTATTTCGTTTTTCTTTCCAACGGAAAAAGAAGAGACATCATTATTAGATGCTTTGATGATTTCATCAGCAAGAATATACTCAATACGTTTCTTGTTTTTATGTGATGCATTCACCGCACCAGTACAAATATTTCTAAGAGCAATATCAAGTCGTCGTTGCGGAGCAGTATCCACTGCTTTTGGAACTAAGATCCCACCAAATCGAAGCCTGGTTGCTTCTTCTTTTGGAGCAGCATTTTGAATGGCATGTACAAGAACCTGTAACGGATTCTTTTTGGTTCGCTTATCAATAATTTCAAAAGTTGCCCGAACAACCTTGTACGATTTAATTTTTTTACCATTATATTTTTGTGTTCGCATGATATTATTGATTAATCGTTCCACAACTGGAATCTTTGATTTTGCAAACATCTTATTTGCAAATACGGCACCAAGATAAATGTTCTCAGTATCAAGATTAATATAACGAGCAAGTCCCTTATCTTCAACGACAACTTCATCTTGATTGTACTTTTCTAAAGATGGAAAGAAATGCATTTGTTTTTGTCCACTTGTTTTTTCAGCCATATTTATCGTCTCATTGCTTTCTCAATCTTTCCTCGGACCATTTGTTGCAAGGAAACATCATTTACTTTAATAACTTTGAAACGAACACCAGGAATATCACCGTAACTTCGTCCCATACGACCACCAATTCCCTCGACCATGACCTCGTCATGTTCATCAATGAAACTGATAGCATTATCGCCCGGGGCAAACGCAGTGATTTGCCGTCCGTTTTTAATTAATTGAACTTTTACACATTTTCGAATAGCAGAATTGGGCTGTTTAGCTTCGATACCAACTTTTTCAATTACGATTCCTCGTGCTTGAGAGGTACCTTCCAATGGATCAGCTTTTTCTTTTAGATGGAGCACTCGTTTTTTGTAGTAACGATCATTCCACCGTTGATTCTTTCTGCTGTTTTTCAATTTCCGCGCTGCATTGATTCCTTTGCCCATAGTAATACCTACTTAAGAAGGGTATGGCAGTATACAGCTTTTCATATTTAAAAGCTACTCTGGAAGCCAGTAGCTCCGAAAGTAAGATTGTATCTGCAAATCTTGTGAATGATAGATTGTTTAAAAAACCTTTCAAAGTTGAATTTTTATTAAAATTGAAAATTTTAGGTGAATTAGGAGGTTTTTTGTTGTACTTAATTTGTAGTTTTTTTTAGAGGTTGAGAATGTAGATGAAATATTTTTTTAGGTAGTGACTCAGTCTTCCTACCAAAGTCCAGGTATTACATAAACATCTTCAGTTCCACTAATTTTTCCCAAACCAAATGGCGATTTACTAGAATAGTATGTGTAGGAGACGGTGAATACGATTAATTCATCCTTAGGGGCTTCATCAGATAGTGAAACGATATATGAGTACGAATATGTTTTATTGTCTGGGATAGTTTCTATTGTATCTTCAGGGAATGATACCGTTATATAATCTTTTTTGTTCTGGATGCTATCAATTTCTATCGTGTATGGATGTTTGGAACGCCGGTCATTTTCTATGGTTCTTTGTCTAATATACATTTTTAATTCGTGTTCTTGATTTGGTTCTGGTATGACGCCTGGTGGGAAGTACCATTGGAAAAATTGTCCTTCATCGAAAGGTGGCAAATCAGTTTCTCTGTCCTTATTTTTTTCAACAATGACCAATACGTTTTCTATCTCTGATTCGCTTTCATTTGTAATACATTTAACTTCGATAAGATATCCTTCCGGTCCATCAGTAACAAGATCCGTCGTATTCCATTCATACTTCCAGTTAGTTGTGCCATTAACCGTTATCCATTCATTTCCATCAAATCGTATGTCCACACGTTGGATTTCTTGATTTTTTGCTGAGGCAGTTCCCTCTATTGTAACTTTTCCTGATATTACATCTTTCTGTGATGGATAGGTGATTTCGACTGAAGGTATTTCTGTTTTTTCTGATGTTTCTTTATCTACGAAGAAGGTTCGTTGGATGGTTTTATATTTTTCACCATTGAAACACCTTATTTTTAGAGTATGATTTCCATTTTGTAACGTATCGATCGATAATGTATATTCCCACTGATTTGTACCATTTGCTTCTTTCCATACATCATCATCGATTTTTATTTGCACTACTGAAATTTTTCCATTTGGTTGTTCAGCAGTCCCAGTGATGATAATGGATTGATTCATTATTGTTCCATTAGGTAAATTATTTACAGTCAACTGCATGGATTGGCTGGGAAATAATAAAAGAAGAGAAAAAATGATGAAAACACCTGCAACTCCCAATGTTAATGGCACCTTTTTATTATATATTTGATTAAATAATGTTGGTTGCATTATTTTTTTCTCGAGTGTTTCTAACTCTTTTAATATATCTGAAGAAAATGTAAACCCTTGAAGTTTTAGATTGTTCAGTCTTTTTTTGTATTCTTTTATCTTTTTTTTGATTTTTAATTCATTATGGTTTTTTTTGTCCATAATATCCGACTCAATCTATTTTACATTATTTTTTTAATATCTTTGAGAAATCCTTTCAGATTTTTATATCGGTTTTTCTTTCGTTTTGCAAGACATTTAACTAAAATGTGTGAAACCTCTTCTATTGATTCATCTTCAAGGATGAGTTTTTTAATATTTGTTGAGGTAATATTTTTTCCGTATTCTGCGAAATCTTTTCCGGTGAATGGAACGCTATTTGTTAGTAAGTGATAATAAAGGGTGCCTAGTTGCCAAATATCTGTTTTCGCATCTTTTTTTCCGTATCTTGTTGAAAATTGTTCTGGAGCGGCAAATGGAAGTGATATGCCAAGAGTTGTTGTTCCATGTTTTGTTAATAATCTGCTGAGCCCCCAATCAGTTATTTTAGGGACATCATCTTTTAATAGTATGTTTTGTGGTTTTAGGTCAAAATGTGCGATGTTGTTTTTATGAGCATAATAAAGTCCTTCGGCGATACCTTGAATGTAATAGGTTGCCAGGTTAAATTGTACTGGTTTTTCAATATCGGCAAGACAGGAATCACACCATTCCATCTCAATATATGGGACAGGTAGGATATTGTAATGAAAGATTTTCACGATGTTTTTATGTTTTAATGAAACCCAGTTGTTTAGTTCTCTAAGAAATGATTTTCCGATGGTCGCATCTTTGTTAATTGGTATTTTTACCGCAACAATTCGATTTTCTTCGATATTTTTGACTTTATAGACGCGGGAAAATCCTCCGGTGCCAACTAAGTATTCATCGGTGTATTGGGTTAACTCTTTTGGAAAACAAATTCTTTCTCTTTTTTCAGTATATGTCTGTATGTTTCTGATCCATTTTTTGGCATGTTTTATTGTTTTGGGGGAAGATAATAATGTTTGGATTTCATCCCGTTTAGCTTTATCAATGATATCTAATGGGAGTTTTTCAAATTCTTTTTTGAGTAGTTCGGATTCAATGTAGTAGTTTTCTATGTTGTTTTTTAATTCAGATAACAAATTACTGACTTTTTTCTGTTCGTCAAGATCTAGAAGATGATTTCTAATTTCTAAGACTTCTTCTTCGAATCCATCAGTTTTCATTTGGTATAATTCTTGTTTCACGTTGGTCAGGTAAAGACTGGCTTGTTCGTACTGTTTTATTCTCCCTTCAATTTCGGAGAGTTCATCATAATACGTAGCATTATTTACAGTCAAATGACCATTCCCCCAGTAAATGGTATTCTTTCTCCTCCGTTAGAATGATATATATTAACACAATATTCTTTAATAATCTTTCGACTTTTTAGAAGATAAAACAGGCGTTTTTAAGAGTAAAATACTTGAAAATCAACATTTTGATAAATTTTGTATCCGGAAAAAGGGGAATATCTAAAAAAGGATTTCAGTATTACTATCATGATAGAGATTGTGTATGAGGGAACAATGACGGATCAACAATTATACCTTGTCAACAAGATGTTGAATAATGATGAATACACATTCGAATCATTCATTGATTATCTAAAAGATAATCCAAATGATATTGATAAATTAAAAAAAGCACTCATCGAAGACGCAAAAAGTGAAGATCATCTATTGATCACGAATTATGTTACAAAGCAACCCGTTGAATATCGCAGGGAAATATTTGAAGAGGTCTGTAAGATTTATCGAAAACCATTTCTTACTCACCGAACATCGTTATCAAGAGTACTCATTGTCAACCAAGAAGTATTTCTTCATATCATTAAGAACGATAAACGATTCTTTAGGGATGGACCTGAACGAACCTCTGTAAATGTGATTGAAGAATCACTTCTAACCTATCTACCTACGTTTTTTCCACAGTACTTCAGTAAGGAAAAAAACGTGAGAAAAAAAGAGATTTACGATGCATTAATGATATTAGAAGATGAATCGCAACCACCTCTTATTACTACAACACGATTACGACCGGGAACGGGTACTGGAAAACGTCGCAGAAAACGGTATTGTTTAACTGATGATGGTTTTCATGAGATCATTCCGATTATGCTCATTGTTCTCCGTGATGAACTCGACAACCTTTGGAATCAAATATAAAAAGTTTTTCTCTAAAAAAGAGAAAAATCATAGTTCCGATGGAAATTCATAAATAACTTGAAAAAGGTGCAGTTATAATGAGTGAAAAAATGGATCAATTTGACATTAATGAATCGAATTATTTTAACATTATAAAAAATAATATCACTCCTCTTGATCTTTTTATCATTTCAAAACTAAATGAAGGACTTTCTTTAGAGGATATTGCTGATTTAGCTGAAAAGGAATTTGATATTAAAGACGCAAAAAAGACCATTACCAAACGATTTAAAAAATTAATCGCTGAGGGAAAACCGGAAGAAGGACTTATTCTTAAAGAGAATCCGCAGTATCTTGTTAATCCCTCTAAATTGCATAATACTATTGCACTTGTTTTTATTAAAGCAGATCTTGATTCATCTGAATCTAAGAACTTAGAGATTGGAGTTCAAAACGTGTTTGAAACAATTATCACGCTTAATAATAAACCTCGTTTTGGAAATCCTATCAAACAATTATTCACGGTTACTGGATGGATGTATGATTATGTTGGCATTGTATATGAAAATAATATTGGACGATTTCATTCATTTCGTAATTATCTGATTAATGAAGGCATTGCTAAGACTGTAGAAATTGTACCAATTGATACTGATAAAGGATTTCTTTTCAATCCTGTTTCAACTCCAGATTATAAGAATTTCAAACGCTTTCTTGTTCATTATCGTAATAGAATGAATGTGATGATTGATGAATTACATAAAAACGATGTGAATTCCACAAAAACCATGAGATTTTTTGATGAAGACGAGTTTGGTTTACATGTTATTTCTGGGAAGAACAAAGGTGAAGTGTATCCGATTGATGTTAGTGAACTAAAAATCGGCAGGTATTATGATAATGATGTCGTTCTTCAAGATATTGCTGTTTCTCGCAGGCATGCAAAGATTGCTAAGATTGGTAATCAGTATGTTTTCAAAGATCAAAGTACCAATGGAAGTTATGTAAATGATAAGCAGATTATTTATGATGAGGTTAAACTGAAAGAAGGAGATATCATTAAGATCGGGAAAAACAAGTTTAAATTTGAAAAATTAAGCATAAATAAATCTATTGATTAAATGTTTAAATTCTTTCCATTCTGTCTCATTTCAAAGAATAGATATATCTTATCATTTATCTGAAAAATGGTTTCATCAGTTCTTTGAAAATTCCATTTATTTCGCAAAAAAGGTTGAGTGTATAGTATGGGTGATTTAGTACTCCAAAGTTATGGTTGTACTGATATTGGACATCAGCGTTCATGTAATGAGGATTATATTGAAATAAAAGATTCACTTTTTGTTTTAGCTGATGGAATGGGGGGACATAATGCAGGGGATATTGCTAGCAGGCTTGCAGTAGAAACAATCATTGATTTCTTTGATTCAACTAAGAAAAAAAAATCTTTTGAATCTGACAATAATAAAATTCAAGACGCTATTGAACATATAATTATTAAAACAAATGAATTAGTTTATCAGCAATCATTAAATGATCAAAGATTAGAAGGCATGGGTACAACAATTGTTTTAGCATTCTTTCAGAAACCAGGAACAATGCATATTGCTAATGTAGGTGATTCACGAGCATATTTATTACGAGATGATACACTTAAACTATTGACCGAGGATCATTCAGTTACGGCAAGTTTGTTAAGAGATGGCACTATTTCCAAAGTTGAAGCAAAAACGCATCCTTATCGTCATCATCTCACCCGTTCGATCGGAACGTCAAATGAGATAAAACCATTTACTACTTTTTTTAAAGTATCTCCGGGTGATAAACTGTTATTGTGCAGTGATGGCTTATGGAATGTTCTCTCAGATGAAGACATCATCGCGTTACTTCAAAAAAATGTTACTTCAAAAAAGATTTGTAATTTACTAACAAAAAGGGCAAACGAATTACAAAGTAAAGATAATGTTTCTTCAAT
>CAYPUK010000014.1:0-4539 GCA_964414035.1 uncultured Thermoplasmatales archaeon
TAATTTTTTTTTCAATAGTATCATTAATCAAGATGAGTAAAGTCCAAACAATAAAATAGTGCCAGATGATATGAAATTATTTCTCAGACAGGCTCATTAAAAAAATGAAAAGAAGAAAGAAGGATTATAATTCGTAGGAAATCATGTATTCCCCAGGATCGCCTTCTTTGAAATCGAAGTTCTTCTCACGGCACAGTTTAATCATTGGTATATTATCTTTTAACACTGGCCCATAGATCTTATCAAATCCTTTCTTCCGAGCGATTTCAAGAGTATAGTCGATAAACTCTGCGCCAAGACCGAGACGTTGCCATTTATCACTAACCACTAATGCAAATTCTGCTTCGTCATTACTTCCAGGATCGGCGATAATTCGAGTTACACCAAGGAATCGTCGTTTACCATCTTGTTTGATTTCACCGACAATACCAATTTCCCGATCGTAATCAATGTTACAATAACGCGTTCGCATTTTATGCGGTGTTTCTTTGATCACTCTAAAGAATCGATAACGAACCGTTTCTTCTGAAAAGCTCTCAAACATTTCCTGCCACAATGGTTCATCCTCAGGTTTGATCGGTCGTAATGTTACCTCAGTTCCATCTTTTAACGTTACTTTCTTAATGTAATGACTGGGGTATTTACTAATGATCATATGTGGTTTGTCTTCTGGGTGTTTGTCAATCATCACCCGAGCATCAACAGCGACTAAATCATCATCTTGTGGAATTAATGGATTGATATCAAGTTCACTGATCTCAGGATGATCTTCAATCAGTTGTGAGAAATTAATCATGGTTTCCTCAACGGCTTTCATGTTTGCTGGTGGAATATTCCGGTATCCTTTCAGCAATCGGTATGCTTTTGTTTTTTCAAGGATTCGCTGTGCAAGAACTTGATTTAACGGTGGAAATCCAATTGCCCGGTCTTTAAATAACTCTGTGAAGATTCCACCTAAACCAAATAAGATAATGGAACCAAATACGGGATCCTTTTTTGATCCAAGAATGAACTCGGCACCCTTATTTTTCACCATTTTTTGCATGGTGACTCCTTCGATCTTTGCTTTTGGAACGTTTTTCTTCACGGTTTCCATCATGGTCTTATACGCTTCACGCACGCTTTTTTCACAGTCGAGATCAAGGGCGACGCCTCCTGCATCACTTTTATGGGTGATCTGTGGTGAATGAATCTTCATCACGACTGGATACCCAATGTCTTCAGCAAGTTTCACTGCTTCATCAGCATTTTTTGCTAGTTTCGGCCGGGTAGATTGAATACCGTAAAGTTCAAGGATTTCTTTTGCTTCGTTTTCATACAACGTGGTCCGATCTTCTTTTAAAGCGTTTTGAATGATTTCTTTGATTTTATCTTTGCTTTTTTCAGTAGTTTCAACATTTCGTTCTTCAGGAGTTTCATAGAGTAATTCAAGGTTTCGCGCGTAATGATACAAATGCATGTAGGATTCTACGGCTTCCTCTGGTGTTGGATAGGTTGGCACGTTATTTCGATTAAGCATTTGTCGAGCATACTGAACGCTTTCCTCTCCGACAAAAGAAGCGAGGATCGGTTTGGTTGATTTCTTTGAAATATCAATAATGTTTTCAGCAAGTTTCTTTGGATTGGCCATGACTTGGGGAACAGAGATCACTACGATTCCATCGATATTTTTATCTTTTAATGCAACCTCAATCGTTTTTCGATATGCCTCTTCATCACTGTCTCCGATGATATCCATTGGATTTCCTTTGCTCCAATGTGTTGGGAGGAATTTGTTGAGTTCTGTTAGTGTTTCTTCTGATAATTCAGCGAGTTTTCCACCATTTTCAACAATGGCATCTGTTGCTAGTACACCTGGACCACCTGCATTTGTGATGATTGCAAGGTTTGCTCCAGTAGGCCTTGGTTGTTTTGCTAAGATTGATGAACAATTGAATAATTCACCAATTTTTTTCACTCGAACACATCCCGCTCGCTTAAATGCAGCATCATAGATGTAGTCTTCACCAGCCATTGCACCAGTATGTGATGATGCAGCTTTTGCTCCTTCTTTGAATCGACCTGATTTAATAACGATAATTGGTTTAACTCGAGCAAAACTTCGTGCTGCACTCATGAATTTTCGGGCATGCGTTATATTTTCAACATACAAAACGATGCTTCTAGTGTGAATGTCTCTTCCAAAATAATCGATGAGATCGCCGAAATCGACATCAAGCATGGAACCAACTGAGACAAATGAACTAAAACCGACTTTGGCTGATGCTGCCCAGTCAAGGATTGATCCGCAAATTGCACCACTTTGTGAAAACAATGCGATGTTTCCTTTTTCAGGCATGGCTCCAGCAAATGTTGAATTCATCCCAAGATATGGCATGATGATGCCAACGCAATTCGGTCCAACTATTCGCATTCCATATTTTTTTCGGATGTTTTCTAGTTTTTTCTCTAGTTTTTTTCCTTCTTCGCCGATTTCTTTGAAACCTGCAGAAATAATCAGAATGCCCTTTATTCCTTTTTTTCCGCATTGTTCAACAACATCGATCACTACTTTTGATGGAGTGACAATAACCGCGAGATCTGGTGTTTTTGGTAGTTCCTTTACGTTTTTGTAGGATTCAACACCTTGAATACTTTCATATTTTGGATTTACTGGATAGACAACACCATCATATTCAGATCCGATAAGGTTTCGGAATATACGGTATCCAGCTGATCCGATACGATTACTTGCTCCAATCACAGTAATGCTTTTTGGTTTGAATATTTTATCAAGATTTTCGATTCCCGTTCGACCGCCTCCCGTTTTTTATGAATTGCGGTTGAGCCGCAATATATGGGTCTTATTTATAAAAGTATCGACAATCGCAAAGGTTTTTAAGAAAAATTCCAATATAGTTTTAGCACTTTTTGTAAATCCGAAATACGAGTATCGACGATATCTAAATTTTTTGCATGATTTGGGTCTTTTTCTACTCTGCATTTCTGATGATGAAGCAGCCCATGGAACACGTTTTCATAAGCAGAGATACATGCATCACTATTGTATCCTCCGCCAAGAAGTACAAGTAGTTTTTGGGAGTATTGTTCAGAGAGATTGTGAAT
Organism: uncultured Thermoplasmatales archaeon; assembly: GCA_964414035.1. Lineage (GTDB taxonomy): Archaea > Thermoplasmatota > E2 > DHVEG-1 > DHVEG-1 > EX4572-165. The sequence goes on from CAYPUK010000014.1 coordinate 3,106, forward strand.
TGCTTTCGCCAGCCTATAGTAAGTTTGAACGCTTAGATCTATATCTGCAAGTGGATCGGCATGATGTGCATCTACACCTGCTTGATAAATGATTATTTCAGGTTTGAACTGATGGGTCAAAGGGGGAATAACCTGGTCAAAAGCAGTAATATATGCATCACTTCCAGTATGAGGGGGCAGTGGGAGGTTTATGGTGAATCCTTCTCCGTTTCCAGCACCAATTTTTTTTATACTACCAGTTCCAGGATATAATGTTTCTCCATCTTGATGAAATGAAATGTTTAGTACTGTTGGATCAGTATAGTAAATATCCATGGTTCCGTTTCCATGGTGGACATCAAGGTCTATAACCATGAATTTTTTAACTTGATAATATGTTCTTAGGTATTCAATAACCACTGAAATATCATTAAAAAAACAGAATCCAGATGAATGATTTTTACTTGCATGGTGAAAACCACCCAAAGGATTCACCATAATTGAATAATTTTCAAAAAGTTTAGAACCACATACAAGAGTTCCACCGGTGGCACGACGAGCATATTCATAAATTCCCTTTGGCGCAGGAGTATCAAAGGTAAGCATTCCACCAGTCTTACTTAATCGCTGGATTTTTTCGACATACTCTTTCCCATGCGATCGAAGAAGATCCTCTTTTTCTGCCAGTGTTGGCGTAAACTTGGTAAATGATGAAATCATCGATGTTCGTTCCAGCATCTCCATAGTTCGTCTTGGTTTGTTTCCAATTAGTGGATGATTTGTTCCAAGATCGTATTTATCATAATCTGGATGGTAAACGATACCGTTCATTGTGTTAAGAAAAGGCGAGTTGTTTTTAAAAATCTTGCTTCTACATTTTTTAACATATAATGGTTTAGTAACTTTTTTTCTGTTCCCACTAGGTATGGAAAAAAAGATTGTGAGTTGGTGAATATAACAAAATATGATTCCCTAAAAATGGTTCTTTATGTTTTTTTATCTGAAAACCATATTTTTTAGCATAGATCTAGGCTATATGAAAAAGTATATATATTTTGAATGATATATTCATACTTGGTGATATGATTGCTTGAAATTAAAGCAAAGGTAGGATCCCGAGGACAAATCGTCATCCCTAAACCAATCAGAGAGATGTTTCATATTCAACCAGGAGAGAACATGTTTTTCAGAGTAGAAAAAAAAGATATACATCTTCGTAAGCAAGAAGGAAAAAAACTGCTAAATAACATGCTTGATCGGATTGAAAACAAAAAGAAAGAACCGAAAAACATCAATTGGAAAGAAAAATATTACTCCCAATTTGACAAAAAAGAATAATTGATTTTATGTAATCTTAATGGTGACCATATGAACTATATTGACAGTAATGTCTTTATTTATCCCATACTTTATCAAGGAAAAAAGGCCGATAACGCAAAAAAAATACTCAGCAAA
>CAYPUK010000015.1:0-3373 GCA_964414035.1 uncultured Thermoplasmatales archaeon
CTCGTCTTTTTTTGTTTTTTAGGCTTAAATGAAATGGATTTCTTTGGTTTTTTATCATCTTTCTTAGATTTACTAGATTTTTTCTGTTTTGAAGAGAACAACGAATGAAGTTTATGCGAGGAATCTTTTTTAGATTCCATTTTGTCAGAAAGTGATTGATAATTATTTCTTGGTAAATCAAGAATTGAAGAAATATCTTCATGATCACTGAGTAGTTCCTCTTTCACCTGTTCATCCATTTTTTCAGGAGGATTTTTAATTAATTCTAAGATATCGTTAGGTGTTTCAGCATATTTAGCTAAGATATGACCAACATCCGTAAATTCCCGAATGTTATATTTCCTCATCCATTCAATTATCTCAGATCGATGATTGATTTCCTCAGTCATTTCTTCAATGCTCATATCCATTAATTCATGGATTTGTTCCAGGATGAAACTTTTTCCAGAATAATCGAATCTTCCTTCAACTGGATTCCATTCGAATACGGTGTTCGTTAATACTTCATTTGTTTCAGAATCAACACTGAGTAATTCCACGATTTTGATGCATCGACGTTGTTGTTTGTTTGCTGTTTTTTGCGTTCTCATCAACAGTATGATGTCAAGGGATTGTAGCATTGTTCGAGGAATATTGATTGGTTTTCCTTCTAACCGATGGATTAATGCTTGTGTGGAATCAGCATGCACGGTTGAATACGTGGTATGACCAGTGGCCATGGCTTGGAAGAGCACATATGCTTCTTTTCCTCGTATTTCTCCAACCAGGATGTATTCCGGTCGTTGTCTGAGTGCTGCTTTCATTAAATCAAATAAATCAATTTCACCGGTGACTCGGTTGTTGACAACTTCTCCAAAACCAGATCGAGTAACTCCGGGGATCCAGTTTGGATGTGGGAGATTGATTTCTCGGGTTTCTTCGATGCTAACGATTTTTGATTCTTTTGGAACAAAGAGAGCAAGGGCGTTAAGCGTACTTGTTTTTCCTGATGCAGTACCACCACTGATAAGAGCATTGTATCCTTGTTCAACTGCCATCCACATATAGGCAATCATTTTCAAAGAAAACGTTTCATAATTAACAAGATCAACTGGAGTGATTGGATCGGATCTGAACTTTCGAATGGTAAACGTACTTCCTCGAGTGGTGACTTCTCCTCGAAGAGTCATTTGTATTCGAGATCCATCTGGCATAGTGGCATCAAGCATTGGTTCAGAAACACTGATATGTTTCCCACATTTTTGCGCTAGTTTTACTACGAATTTAGCCAAGATTTCATCTTCAGCGAATTCAACATTGGTTTCTAAAGAACCATATTCACGTTGATACACAAAAATCGGAGTTTTTGTTCCATCACAACTGATGTCCTCAATAGTATGATCATTCATTAATGGATCAATGCCATCATAACCCAGGAAGCGTTGTTTTAAAAAATAAAGTATTTTTTGATAATTAACAAAATCTAAGGGTATTTCATATTTTTCAAGGATGTCATTAACAGCTTTATTAAGAAATGATTCAGCTTTTTCTTCTAACGTGTCCAATCGTACATTTAAGGTTTTTACAAGTGTTTCTTTTAAAAATTCAAGGACTTCCGTATCTTCTTTTGATAACCAGGGTTCTAACACAAGATAATGTTTAGTTAAGGATTCGACTTCTTTGATGATTGAAACATAAGAAAATGGTTTTTTTAATGGGTAAAAGGTGAGTTCTTCAACATCATATGGTAAGGCTTTCACATTAGTTGTTTTGTTACAAACTGGACAGGTAATCTGTTGATCTTCGGTTGGAATATCAACCTTGAGTGGATTATTACAATAGTTGCATAATACCGATCTATGACCCATGTGTATCATTCTTAATTTTTACGATTATTTGTTCTTTATTTTCATAATATTGTGCAGCTGTTTTAGCTACATTATCAAAATTAGTAATATGATTCTTAAGCATCCAATCAAGGATTCTTGCTCGTTGTTGTAATTCTTCAGTGATCTCATTACGAGCCATGTTGTTTTTCGCTCGGATTTGTTCAAGAACATAACTTTTTCCGGAATATCTGAAGGTGTCTTTAACTGGATCCCATCGGAATACTTCGTTAGTTAACAATTCCTTTGTGGTAGGATCAATATCAATGATTTCAATAATTTGTTTACATCGTCTGGCTCGTTTATTTCTTACTCGAGAAATAGTTTGCAAACAAACAATATCTAGTGATTGAAGCATGATCCTTGGAATGTTAATGGGTTCACCTTCTAACCGATGAATTAATGATTTCGTAGAATCAGCATGCACGGTTGAATACGTGGTATGACCAGTAGCCATGGCTTGGAAGAGCACATACGCTTCTTTTCCTCGTATTTCTCCAACTAGGATGTATTCCGGTCGTTGACGAAGTGCTGCTTTCATTAGATCATACATGTCGATTTCGCCAGTTAACTTTCCATCAACGGCATCTCCAAAACCAGATCGGGCAACACCAGGGATCCAGTTTGGATGTGGAAGATTGATTTCTCGGGTTTCTTCGATGCTAACGATTTTTGATTCACGTGGAACAAAAAGAGCTAATGCGTTAAGCGTACTTGTTTTTCCAGAGGCAGTGCCACCACTGATAAGAGCATTGTATCCGTGTTCGATAGCCATCCAGAAATATGCTATCATTTCTGAAGACATAGTGTTAAACCGGATGAGATCTGGTGGGGAGAATGGTTCCTCTCTGAACTTTCGAATGGTGAAGGTACTTCCTTTCGTACTAATCTCAGTGCTTAATGTCATTTGTATACGGGATCCATCTGGCATGGTAGCATCGATCATAGGATTAGCAATGGAGATATGTTTCCCGCATTTCTGAGAAAGTTTGATCACAAAACTAGAAAGTTCTTCTTCATCAGGAAACCGGATGTTACTCTGAATTGATCCATGATCACGATGATATAAAAACAAAGGAACTTCTGATCCATCACAGCTGATATCTTCGATTCGCGGATCATTCATTAAAGGTTCAAGTCTATCTAGACCAAGTAATCTTTTCTTTAAAAAATAAAGCATTTTTTGCTTTCGAATTGGTTTTAACGTTAGTTCGTAATCTTTAATGATTTCATCGACCAGGTTTTCAAGAACTTTTTCTGGTCCTTTAATATCTAATTCACGGGTATCAACAGAGACAGCATTTAATACTTCATGAATGAAATCATAATATTTTCGTTCATCTTTTTCTAAAAAGGGTTCAATGAGCATATATCGTTTATCTCTAGAGTCGATATGTTGGATGATTGATACATAGGTGAATGGTTTTTTTACTTGGTAAAATTCGATTTCATCCCATTCAGATCCATCAATTTTTTCTTGTTGAAATCGTTTTGCTTTAATGACGTCA
>CAYPUK010000016.1:0-54063 GCA_964414035.1 uncultured Thermoplasmatales archaeon
CGTAGACTCATCCTTAGGCGATAAATCTTTGAGTCTAGGCGCATTCCAGCATCCTAGACCTATGGAGTATTATTCTCAGTTTCCCGAGGTTATCCTCCACCTAAGGGCAGATTATCCACGTGTTACTGAGCAGTCCGCCGAGGGCCGAACCCTCTCGACTCGCATGGCTTAATCGAATCCCAATAGCAGTGACCTCCGGCAGGATCAACCGGAATCATAAGTGCACACTATTATTTGGTGTTAGTATTTAGATTAAACTAAATGGTAAATTGGTGGTGGAATAAATTTCACCAAACACGTCGATCGTCGGATTTAAGAGTGCTCAAATGGCATGTTACGTCAAAACAACGTAACAACCGCGATTTGATTTTCTTAAATCCCCATTAAGAGATTGTAACCCAGTTTTGAAGCGATTCAGGTCATCGAGATGCCCTAAGCACCGTTCTCTTGAATCAACCGGAATTGACTGGGTCCTAAGTTGTGGGTTTAGATGGTATAGAATTGTCCTATTTAAAGGTTACAGTCAGGCAATGTTTGTCATGGTCACGTTCATGACCACCCATGCTCATATTCAAAGCATAGCTATGCCTAGATGGTGAAGATTTTGCTTTTTGTAGCGCAATCTCTCACGCTCCCCCATCTAAGTCTCGTTCAGTAACCTTTTTGACAATTCACCGAACCAATACATTATAGGAGCCTGTTATATTTATATCTTTCTTTCAAACACCAGTCTTTTTCGACAATTAGTTCATTTTTTTATGGTTTTTTTCCGAAAAGGTTTTAGCATTGATTTAGCATCACCTCAAGGAATCAAACTAATTGCAGAGGTACCCGAGTGGTCAAAGGGGCAGGGCTTAGGACCCTGTGACGTAGGTCTTCGAGCGTTCGAATCGCTCCCTCTGCATATCATAGGTTTCAAAAATATATTTATTTCACTTACTTATTATATTTGAATATCTATTTATTGAGTTTGGATGGATGGTTGTATGAAGATAATTGGATTTACTGGTCTGCCTTGGTCTGGAAAAAGTGAAGCAGTTTCTTTTGCTAAACAGAAGAACATCCCTGTTTTTCGAATGGGTGATTTTATTTGGGCTGAAGTAGAAAAAAGAAAGTTACCGATGAACGCTTCAACCGTTGGAAGGGTTGCTTCAGAGATGCGAAAGACATTTGGATCTGCGATTTGGGCAAAAAAAACAGTTGAAGCAATTGAAAAGATCGCTAATTCATCAATCGTGGTTATTGACGGGATTAGGAGTATTTCAGAAGTAACATTTTTTAGATCACATTTGTCGGATTCGTTTTTGCTTGTAGCAATCATTGCTTCAGATGAAATTCGTCATAATCGTGCAAAAATGAGAGGGAGAATAGATGATAGTAGTGATGAATCTTTTATTTTAAAGCGTGATGAACGGGAGAAAGAATGGGGTATTGAACAGGTGATAGACAAAGCAGATGTCACTATTCGGAATGAATCTTCTTTAGATGAATTCCAACAAAAAATCATAAACTTATTTTCTAAGGAATTTAGGAATGAATCGATAGATTAATTTAGCCATCTTTCTATCCAGTGGGGAATGCTTATGTTTGATGTAAGAGTTACGGTTCATTTAAAGAAGGGGGTGAGTGACCCTGAGGGAAAGAACACGGAAAAAGCACTGCATTTACTTGGTTTTGATCAAGTGAAGGAGGTGAGTACCTTTCGGGTTTTTGATATTCAACTTGAAAGTAAGAGCGAAAAGGAAGCTGAAAAATCTGCTGAACAGATGTGTCAGCGGTTGTTAACCAATCCGGTTATTCATGATTATAATATTAACATTGAAGAAATGTGATAAACTGCGTGGGTTTGATGATGAAGGAAATCAGTGTTGATCATTTTCAAGGGTTATCTGATGTTTCAGTTATTGATATTTCACAGTTTTCTGATGGACAGCTTATTTCATTAAGTGATGAGATGGGACTTGCATTATCTTTATCTGAAATGAAACGGATTAAAACCTATTTTGAACGAAAGAATCGGGCTCCAACAGATATTGAAATTGAAGCACTTGGTCAGGCTTGGTCTGAGCATAGTTGTTATAAATCTTCAAAGGTTCCCTTGAAAAAATATGTGTATGGTATTGCTGAGGATAAAGTGTTAGCTCGTGAGGATGCTGGTGTGATACAGTTTGATGAAGATCATTATTATTGTGCTGCATTGGAATCCCATAATCATCCTTCTGCAGTTGAACCTTATGGAGGTGCTGCAACAGGAGTTGGCGGAATCGTTAGGGATATCGTGTGCATGGGTGCTCAACCATTAGCATATATCGATCCGTTGTTCTTTGGTTCACTTTACATGAAGCCAGATGAAGTTCCAAAAGGTGTGAAACATCCGCGGTATTTGTTCCAAGGCGTGGTTGATGGTATCAGAGATTATGGAAATCGGATCGGAGTGCCAACACTTGCGGGTCAAGTGTATTTTCATCCAGGTTATACTAGTAATTGTTTGGTTAATGTCGGTAGCATTGGCATTATGAAAAAAGAAGAAATGATTCATAGTAGTGCTAAGCAAAGTGGTGATGTGTATATTTATGTGGGAGGGAGAACCGGTCGAGATGGTATTCATGGGGTGACGTTTGCTTCAGCTGAACTTACGGATGATAGCGAGGAAACCAGCAGAAGTGCAGTTCAAGTGGGCGATCCGATCACAAAGGAACCATTGATTCATGTGACCTTACTTTGTAATCGACTTGGATTATTGCAAGGATTGAAGGATTTTGGTGGTGGCGGATTATCTTGTGTTGCTGGCGAACTTGCTCATGCTGCGGGTCTTGGTGCTGAGATTCATTTAGATGATATTCCATTGAAAGAAGAAGGATTGGCACCGTGGGAGATGTGGATTTCTGAAAGTCAGGAACGGATGATGTTTGTAGTAAGTCCGGATGATGTTAATCAAGTGCTTCATATCTGTAAGCAATGGGATGTAAATGCTGTTGTGGTTGGAAAGGTAATTGATGAACCAGTTGCTCGGGTTTTTTATAAAGGAATTAAGATTTTAGATATGGATCTTGAATTTTACACAGGTGGTCCAGTGTATGATGAAACGAAACGACCCTTTAAAATACCAAAAGTGAAAAATGAGGATGTTTCTGTTTCATCATATGATTTACCTGATTTCACGGATACGTTGCTATCGTTGTTACAGCAGGAAAATATTGCATCTAAAGAATGGGTGGTTCGGCAATATGATCATGAAGTACAAGCTCATACCGTGGTAAAACCACTTCAGGGAAAAATGAATCGGGAAACTCATGGTGATGCAACCGTGATCAAACCATTGCAGGATTCATTCAAAGGATTAGTGATCACTGCTGATGTGAATCCTCGGTTTATGTTAACTGATCCGTATCATGGGGCTCGTGCAGCTATTGATGAGGCCTGTCGAAACTTAATTGCGGTTGGTGCAACGCCTGATTCATTGCTTGATTGTTTGAATTTTGGGAATCCTGAGAAACCTGAGAGGATGGGTGAGTTTTATGAAGCATTGAGAGGTATGGGGGAGATTGCAACTGATTTATCATTACCATTCATGTCAGGTAATGTCAGTTTTTATAATGAAGCGGTGAACTCTTCAGTTCCACCAACTCCAGAAATTATGGGGATTGGATTAATTGATGATATTAGAAAGAGTGTGACGGTTCCATTTAAACACGAAGATGAATTAGTTTATATTATTGGTCGTGAAACAAGTGAAGAATTTGGTGGATCTGAATATTTTCAGGTGAGAGATATTTCTGGAGGGAAAGTCCCTCGTACGGATAGTAGGTTGTTAATGCATTGTATGAATGGGTTACTTTCATCAATGGATAAACAGATAATTAGTGCATGTCATGACATTAGTGAAGGAGGGGTTGCAGTCTGTATCACCGAGATGGCCTTGGGAAATCAAATCGGAGCAACGATTGATCTTGACAAGGTTCCAGGTGGCAAACGTGAGGATGTATTATTATTTTCTGAAACAGCTACTCGATGGATTGTAAGTATTCCTAAAGATAAGAAAGATGAATTTGAAACAGTGTTAAAAAATGCTGATGCACCATTTGCTCGTATTGGTGTAACCAAAGGAAAAAGTGTTTGTTTCAGACATAATAAAAAAACTTTGATCGATGAAAAGATATCTGCACTCTATGAGCAATGGAAGAATGGTGTTGCTTCTTTAATGAGCTGAACGGAAAGTTTAACAAAGAGTTGAGAGTTTGAGTATGTTACATGATGAACGAACCCTTTCTGAACTAAAGGACACCGTTTTGTTCTTTGGTAATGATGAGGATCTTGAGTGCTGAAAAAAAGGGTGTTGTTTACTGATTGTGGATATGCTCTGAAAGCATATCTGCAATTTCTTTTAAGAACTGATCATCTTTTTCGGTGAAGGCATCTGGTGTATCTGAATCGATATCGATTTCTCCAATAATAATATCGTTTTGTTTGATAGGAACCACGATTTCAGATCGAGTGGAGATAAAACAAGATAAATACCGATCATCCGCATGCACATCTGAAACGATCTCTGTTTTTCCGGTTTTTGCTGCTGCTCCACAGATTCCTTGTCCAATGGGAATTTTTGTATGTTCTGTTGCTTGTGGTCCTTGCCAGGGGCCTAAATGTAACATATTATTTTTAACTAGATAAATGCCCACCCATGAATAAGATTTAAAGGTTGTTTGAAGGAAATCAACGACGTGTTGAAGAGGGCTATCTTTTTTTTCAGTAAGCATTTGCTTTATCTTTTTTTTCGCAGAATCATAATCCATATCATTTTCCTCATGAGTAATTTTATTTTGAACTATACGTTCAGAATCATTTAATATTCATTCATCAAATATTTATGAAGCCAGCTTTTTTCGCTAAGGACATGAGCCCATCCAGCTTCAGATCCAGATTTGATCACGAAAATTCGATCTTTTTCAGTAATCACTTTTTTTAATTTATCTCTAATATCTGTTGCTTCCTCATCAGTCACTACACCCCATGCAGTGTTGCATATCTGCGAATGGGTTTCATATTCTTTAATGACATGTACAATCTTTTGTTCACTTTCTTTTTGTTCTGCATCATAAATAACGATATAACAGGTCACTTTTAATCACCACTTTGTTCCTTTAATATATGCTGAAATCCTGCATTTTTAATAGTAAATTTATAGTCTTCTAAGAATTCCTATTTATTTTTTTCAGATAATTCAATTTGCATCCGGGGTTCTTCCCATGGAACGGTAATCGATCCGTAAGTTCCTCCACCGCCAGGGTGAAAATGAACCGTTGCATTTCGAAATGAAGAGATTGCTTCAGCAAGTGCTGCAGGAACGATTTTTGAAATATCATCTATTGGTGTTGACAATAACGTTGTTATCTCACTTCCAAATGTACTAACTAATTGATTCCATTGTGACTGAACTCGATCGGTGAATGGATTTTGTTCGTGATACACTCTTGTAATGATTTCATGAAGTGGCAAAAATGAAACATATTGAGGCCGGTGAATGGGATGTTGAGATGGTTGATATGATGCTTTTTCATTAATCAAATCAATAACTCCCTTCTTAATTCTCCCGCCACAAGAACAATTCCATTGCTGTTCAGCGGCTTGATATAATGAGTACCGCATTCTACATTTTTGACATGCTGTATCGAAATATTTTCCTTCTTCTGGTGGGATTCCAACATTTAATACTGGCTTATTTCCTTTTTTTCTTTTAATTGCCAATGCTAATTCGTTGAATGTGGGTTTTTTTACTTTGAACTGAGTATACTCCCGAGCTAATCTAATAGGGTGAGGATTATGTGTATCTGAATTTGAAAGGAACGTAAATTTGTGTAATTCATTGATTTTATCTGCAAGTTGTGTATTAGAGGCAAGTCCTAATTCTACAAAATGAATGAAAGGAGCCAAATGCTGATAACAATCTTGGATGGAAGAATATTTTGTGTATAATCCTGAAAAAGAATCAAAAAGATGAGCAGGTCCGATTAATGCACCAACATCAACTGCACATTCAGCAGCTTCAGCACTATTTAAATCTAGTTTAGGTCTGCCATGTTTTGAAATATTAGATGCATCTGGTTTGATACTCTCTCGATAGTCCGTTACTGCTGTTGCATCTGGAAAAATAATCAGATGATGAATATGGTCTTTTGTTTCAATTTCAGCGGTAAGAACAAAATGAGTATCTTCGTATTCATATGTTCCCGGAAAAACCTCAGTTAATTGCTGGATTTGCTGCATCCATCGAGGATGTAAACAATCGCCAGTTCCTAACAAATCGATTCCTTTTAATTTTGCATTTATGGCAAACTGTTGTAATGATGTTGATTCATCGGATTTTTTTGTGTATGGGGAATGAAGGTGTAAATCTGCTGAAATGATCATATCATCATGAAACCCTTTTGATTTGAGATCCATGGGCAACAATAAAACAGTCTTATCTTCGCTTTGAAGATGGAGTAAAAAAGGATGATCTAAATTAAGAACATCATTCCACAATTAAATTTTGGAAGCTGCAGTATGGTATCATCTAGAAAGCTCACCCTTCTCTATCATTTCTTATTTTTTGGTACCCATTAACCCATACCATGAAAAGAAGTTGTGCTATTAAAAATTTCCATTTCTTTTACATTTTTTTATTATTGAATACTTTGCTTCTCCTTAGATTTTTCACTTCTAATAGTAACGTTTATTAGGAGAGAATTGATATGCCTTTTAATATTTCACACCCTTGTTGAGATGGGATGAAAAAAAAGAAAAAACTGATATGAAAATAGAGTAAATGCACTGCGATAATTATTGATTATTTTATTGAGATGTGATTGAGTATGAGCGCTGAAAAGGATAAAACCAATGGTGGTTATGAGACTTCATCAATCAAAGTACTTGAAGGGTTGAAAGCAGTTAAACAAAACCCTGCGATGTACATTGGTAGTACTGATGAACGAGGCTTACATCATTTAGTGTATGAAGTCGTTGACAATTCAATTGATGAAGCATTAGCTGGATATTGTACAAAAATTGATGTAACATTAAATACAGATGGATCTGTGACTGTTTCAGATAATGGTCGTGGTATACCAGTTACTGTTCATGAAAAATATAAAAAGACAGGTGTCGAACTAGTGATGACTACCCTTCATGCTGGAGGGAAATTTGACCGAGATACCTACAAGGTTTCTGGTGGACTTCATGGAGTGGGTGTTTCAGTTGTTAATGCATTATCTGAATGGTTAGAGGTGACTGTGTGTCGGAATGGAACGAAATACCATCAGAAATATGATCATGGAGCAACTAAAACTCCATTAAAAGAAATTGGAGACACTGATGAAACAGGAACGTCAATTACCTTTCAACCTGACCCTGAGATTTTTGAAACAACTACCTATAAATTTTCCACGATTGAATCTCGCTTAAAGGAATTAGCTTTTTTGAATGGTGGCCTTCGGATTAATGTTCTTGATGAACGAGATGGAAAAGAATCATCGTTTAAGTATGATGGTGGTATCAAAGAATTCGTTCGTTATATTAATCGGAATAAAAACCCGCTTCATCCTGATCCGATTTATGTGAGTGCGGAACGTGATGATGTTGAAGTTGAAATCTCTATTCAGTATACTGAAGGATATACAGAGAATATTTTCACATTTGCAAATAATATTAATACACATGAAGGGGGAACGCATCTTTCTGGTTTTAAATCTGCGTTAACCCGAGTGTTAAATGATTATGGGAAACAAAATAAGTTATTTGGTAGTGATGATTTTAGTTTGCGAGGAGAGGATTGTCGGGAAGGAATTACCACGGTTATTTCCTGTAAAGTGAAAAGTCCGCAGTTTGAAGGGCAAACAAAAACAAAGCTTGGTAATTCTGAAGTCCGAGGTATTGTTGAACGGTTAACTAATGAGAAACTCAGTGAGTTCTTTGAAGAAAATCCCACTGTTGCAAAAATCATTGTAAACAAGGGTATGATGGCAAGTCGAGCTCGTGCTGCTGCTCGAAAAGCACGGGAATTAACTCGTCGAAAAGGACTACTTGAATCTTCAGCATTACCTGGAAAACTTGCAGATTGTTCAAGTCGCGATCCAAGTAAAACTGAATTATATATTGTTGAGGGTGATAGTGCTGGTGGAAGTGCGAAGCAAGGCCGGGATAAGGATTTTCAGGCGATTTTACCATTGCGTGGCAAGATTTTGAATGTTGAAAAAGCCCGGATGGATAAGATCTTGAAAAATAAGGAAATCCTTGCGTTGATTACTGCGATTGGAACTGGTATTGGTGAAGAATTCGATATTTCAAAAGCTCGCTACCATAAAATCATTATTATGACGGATGCGGATGTTGATGGTGAACATATTCGAACCTTGTTGTTAACCTTTTTTTATCGGTACATGCGTGAATTAGTTGAAGAAGGATATTTGTATATTGCTCAACCGCCGTTATATAAGTTGAAGAAAGGAAAGCGTGTGGAGTATGTGTATTCTGAACAAGCTAGGGCCAATATCGTGAATGATATGGGTATTACTGGTGTTAGTGTACAACGATATAAGGGTCTGGGTGAGATGAATGCGGATCAATTATGGGATACGACTATGGATCCTGAGTATCGGTTAACGGTGCAGGTAACGGTGGATGATGCTGTTGAAGCTGATGAGTTATTCACGATTTTGATGGGTGAGAAAGTTGAGCCTCGACGTGAGTTTATTGAAAATCATGCGAAAGATGTGGAGAATCTTGATGTCTAATGTGGTGGTAATTGTATGACTGATGAAAATGTGAATCAAGAAAGAAATCGAGCTATTGAATCTGAGATGAAACGAGCATTCATTGATTATTCAATGAGTGTGATTATGAGTCGGGCGCTTCCTGATGTTCGTGATGGTTTGAAACCAGTACATCGAAGAGTGTTATATGCGATGCATGACATGGGACTTACATATAATAAATCTCACAAGAAATCTGCTCGTGTTGTTGGTGAAGCATTGGGTAAATACCACCCTCATGGTGATCAGTCTGTTTATGATACCATGGTAAGGATGGCTCAAGATTTTTCGTTGCGCTATCAGTTAGTTGATGGTCAGGGTAATTTTGGGAGTGTTGATGGTGATTCTGCTGCAGCTATGCGTTATACTGAGGCAAGATTAGCTAAGATTTCTCAGTTGATGCTTGAAGATATTAAAAAAGAAACAGTAGATTGGGCAGATAATTTTGATGGTTCACTTCAGGAACCCGTGGTTTTGCCTGCTAAACTTCCGAATTTACTGATTAATGGATCATCAGGTATTGCTGTTGGAATGGCAACGAATATGCCACCACATAATCTGAATGAGGTTGTTGATGGAATAGTTAGGATTATTGATGATCCATATTGTTCTATTCCTGATCTGATGGAGGTTATTAGTGGACCTGATTTTCCGACTGGCGGCATTATTTATGGGAAAGGTGGTATTTTACAGGCGTATACTTCAGGGAAAGGGTTGATTAAGCTTCGTGCTCGCACTCATGTTGAAGAAAAAAATAATCGGAAACGGATTATTGTTACTGAAATTCCTTATCAAGTTAATAAGTCGAAATTATTGCAGCATATCGCTGAATTGGTGAAGCAGAAGCGTCTGGAAGGTATTTCTGATCTTCGTGATGAAAGTGATCGCAATGGTATGCGGATTGTTATTGAATTGAAACGTGATGCGATTGAGGATGTGGTGTTAAATCTTTTGTTCCGGCATACTCAGCTTCAGACTACTTTTGGAATTAATAATTTAGCACTTGTCAATGGTGAACCAAAGTTTTTAGGTCTTAAGGATTTGTTGCAGCATTATGTGGATTATCGGGTGGAAGTAATCACTCGAAAGACCACGTATGAGCTGAATAAAGCAAAGGATCGAATGCATATCCTTGAAGGATTGATGATTGCTCTTGATCATATCGATGCAGTAATTTCATTGATCCGAAAGAGTAAGGATGCTGATGAAGCAAAAACTGGGTTGATGACTGAGTTTGAATTATCTGAATTGCAAGCAAAAGCGATTCTTGATATGCGTTTGCAGAAACTTACTGGTCTTGAGATTGAATCTGTAAAAGCTGAATATGAAGATGTGAAAGCATTAATTGAACAATTAGAATTATTGTTAAGTGATAAACAGCATATTCTTGATGAAATCAAACGTGAACTGTTGGATATGAAAGAAACCTTTGGTGATGAACGACGATCTGATATTGTTGAAGGCGAAATTACGGTTGAAACTGAAGATCTTATTCCAGTACAAGATGTGGTTGTGACCATTACTGATAGTGGGTATATTAAACGGATTTCTTGTGATGCGTATCGGGTGCAACATCGAGGTGGTAAAGGCCTTATTGGAATGAAAACCAAGGAAGAAGATGTGGTTGTTGATTCGTTTATGACCTCTACTCATGATTATATCATGTTTTTTACGAATCATGGGAAAGCGTTTTGGTTGAAAGGATATAAAATCCCTGAAGGTAGCCGTCATTCTAAGGGTAAAGCTATTGTGAATTTGTTACCTCGCTTGGATAAAGATGAATTTGTGCAAACCGCAATTCCAATTCATGAGTTTGATGAAGATCATTTCTTAGTGTTTTCAACAAAGAAAGGACTGATTAAGAAAACAGTGTTATCTGCATATCAGAATGTTCGAGTAAATGGGATTCGTGCAGTAAGATTGGAAGAAGATGATGAGCTGGTAGGAACCCGATTGTCTGATGGGTCCCAGACCATTATGCTTGCAACAGCTAAAGGTCAAGCCTGTCGGTTTAATGAAACAGAAGTAAGGCCGATGGGACGAGTGACTCGTGGTGTGATTGGTGTTCGTTTGAATCCTAAGGATTATGTGGTATCTATAGCAATTGTTGGTGAGGAGGGTGACTTGTTGACTATTACCGAGAATGGTTTTGGGAAACGTACCCCAATTTCAGAGTATCGAAAAACGCATCGTGGTGGTAAGGGAGTGCGCACGATTATTACCAATGAACGGAATGGTCATGTGATCTTTGTTCGTGAACTTACAGATGAAGATGAGATTATGTTGACCAGTAGGGATGGTATGGTGGTTCGTATTCCTGTTAAAGATATTCGCAGGCAGGGTCGTAATACGATGGGTGTTCGAGTGATGAGATTAAATGAGGGTGATTCGGTTGTATCTGTGGCAAAGATGGTTGAATCTTCTAATGATGAGGATGAGGAATCCTGTGAAGAAGATGAATCTGTAGAAAAAAAATGAGGATTCAGGGGATTCTTCTGACGAAGTTGAAGAAAATGAAGAGTGAGTAAAAAATTGATTTTTTACTCATCTTATTATTTTTTTTAGTTTAATGGTTGATAGGGGTTGAATGCAGGATCTCCGTAAAGAGTGAATTCATGAACTGCAACGTATTTTTTGGCTAATGCTCGTGTTGCTTCAAAACTCTGAGGTAATGGTTCTTGGTCTTGTGATGAGGGATTAAGAAATTCTGGAATGGCTGAGCTCATGAGTGGCGGTGTCCAGTAAAACGTGGAATTAGCATCTTTTGGAAGATATTGGTTTTTTGCATCTCGAAGCGCTCGACCAGTTGTTGAATCATCACGGATGAGGTCAATGATGAAATCTTCACCAAGGACTGCACCAAAATGAAAATCAGGATATTCATTTTTCACAAAATAGTTAAAGGTTGCTTTTAACAAGCCTAAGGTTCCAATTCCTAATCCTCCTGGGAGTGGTCGGGGATCAAGATATCCAGGATCTGCAGTTACTCTTGTTGCGCCAACATACGCATTGATTCCAGCATGCAGAAATGTTTGTGAAATAGTGTTTTCTGGTTCTAATCCATCGGTTCGACCAGTGATACAGCTTACCACAAACATAACTGATGGTCCATACTCCATATCATGTACTGATCGGATGTCAAATGCACCTTTTGCATTTAATCCACTGCCAAGTGGTGGATAGATTCGGGCTAGTGGAGAGATCAACGGTATCCCTCGTGCATCCACAAGGATATCTCCATGTTCAAAAAGATTAAATGAACCATGAGCAAACGTGAATATAAGATTACTGTTGATATGGTCTTCTGATCCAGTTACTTTTTTATCTGACGAAAGAAATGAAACCATTTTACTTGGAAATAAGATTCTATTTAGAAGTCCTGTTTGTTCGATGAGATCGATATCTTCTTTTGAAAATCCTTCTCGTTGAGATGCTGCTAAAAAGGTTCCTTTAACATTCATAAACCCAGTTTCTAAGGTATCTTGAAGACGTAAGTTGATAAAGGTGCTTTCACCTGTGGGAAATTTTGTTGGTTCTCCTCTGCCACCATAGATGAGATGGCTCAGTCGTGTAATTATTGGCAAGTTTTGAAATTCCAGTCCGCAACCCGTTGAAACTAATGCATTGTTTTTCCAATCTTCATAACGTTGTAATAATGTATCATAAAACACGGTTCGAGCGATAAGCGCACTTGCATCTTGAGCATCATAACCGGTGACTCGTCCGATAATGTTTTCTTGATAGGGCCAGTAACTATAGGTGTTATTTTCAATGTCATCTGGTTTTGGGTCGATATCTGCATAAATGAAATCACTAGGTAGTGCAAACCCACTCATATAGGCAGCATTGTTATCTGGCATTCCATCTGGGTTTTTGTAGTAATACATAGGAATCATAGTTGGATCTGCAGTAATTGCTATGTTGATCGGATTGTTTTTATAATGATTTCTTAGTTGTTCTAGAGAACTAGTTGGGATCCCTGCCAGTGTTGCTAAGAGTTGATTTACTTCTTCATGGATTTGTAATGTATGCTTATTTGCTGGTTCGATGAGTTGTGGGTTTGATCCGGGTTGGGTAATTCCGGGGCATTGTTCCCCGTTATTTAGGACATCATCATCTGCAGCGAATGCATATTCTGGTTTTGCAAGAATGATTCCTTTATGATACGCTGTTAGGTATGGTGCTATCATTGAGAGTTTATCCATTAATGGAACAATTGGAGTGTCAAGTTTTTCCACGGTTATTTCTAGATCATAACTTCCTGATTGTGCTCCAAACCATTTTCCAAAGAGTTGAACTTGATAGTCGCCTGGTTTATTGTAAATCGTGGTTTCAAAATGAATTTGATCTTGAATAATATCGCCTTGGTTGTTGCTAACTGGTATTCCTCCCATAGTTCCATCATAAAGATAATTAATTCCTTCGGGGCTTTTCACTAGGAAAACAATTTCATCGCCGAGTTCGCTTACATATTCTGAATTTTTATTTTCAATGGTAATGCTTACTTGTGCATATTTATAAGTAGACGGAATGGTAAACGGATGAGTCGCTGCGTTTCCCTCAGTGATCATACCGATGAGTTGAGAGGGTAAGAATGCCGTGGATCCAACCGTGCCACTGTACGAATAATCAGTTGAATCAAGAACGGTTGGTTCGGTTACATCTAATGGATTAGCCAAGGTGAGATAGTCAATTGGTTGGTTGAACACATGTTCATGAATCAAGATTAGTTCCTGATGAATGTCATCAAGGTTATTCAGATAGGTTGTAGAAATATTAAAAGAGGTATCAATTTCAAGGTCTCCGCAGACATATATCTTGTTTGTTTCTAATTCTGTAAGTATGTTTTTAATTCCCGTATCAAACGAAGAAGTGATAAGAATTGGAATGTTAAGATATGATGCAATTGGGGTAGCTGGCATTCCAACATTATATCCTTGTTGATCTTGTTTAATAATCATCACGGTAGGACTTGTTTCCCAGAATGTTTCTGCCACAAATAATGATGCATCTTTTGGTGAAAACACGTTTCCGATCACTAGATCAGTAAGAATTCCAAGTTCTCCTTCTGTTCGCATTACAGCATCTGAAGGATTTGTGAAATTTTTGACATAAAAAGGTATCACTGTTTGTTGCCCTGTATTATCATAATTGACTGCTAAGGGTGTTGCAAGAAGTGCATAAAACGGATTTGCATCTGAAACAGTGATTGCGGTAGGACGAGTTGCACTTATTACTGAAGAAGCATGTTCAGTAACGGGTGAAAGCGTAATTTCATTTTGTTCCGCAACACTTGAAAAAGATACAATTCCAAGAGATGAGATTATAAGTAGAAAGCCTAGTAAACAATTAAAGATTTTTCGTCCATTATGCATAACAGTTCACAAATAATATTATAATTTATTATTTATTTAAATGTTATGAAAGGTGTAAAAAAAGAGTAAGAAAGATAGTTAGACTTAGGAAAATTGATTCGCTGGCTCATATGGATTAAACGCGGGATCACCAAGCACATTATATTCCAATTGACAGGTGTATTTCTTCTCCATCCTTCTCAAATCATCATTAGAAGAAGATTTCAGGTTGTCAAAGAAAAGATCTAAATCTTGTTGGGTGTTCAATTGTAATGATAATGGTGGTGTCCAGAAAAATTCTGATTCGGCATCATCCATGAACTGATTACGTGCATTTCGAAACGCGGTTCCAACATCAGTGTCATCTTTTGTTAAATCCGTAAACATATCAGAAGCAATTAATGCTGAAAAATGAGGATCTTGTAAATCTGGATTTCTCGTTGTTTTCCATAGTTCAAGTAAACCTAATCCTTTTGGTCTAGATCGAGCATCAAGATATCCTGGCCCAGGCGATCCTCTAGACGAGGCAACAAAGGCATTGACTCCCGCATGAAGATATGCTTGACTCGTCGTACTTTTCGCAGGGAAACCGTCAATCCGGCCAATATAACAACTTTCAACAAATACAACTGATGGCCCCAGATCCATGTTTTCAACGTATCTTACATTATATGCTCCAACGTTTCCAAGTCCAGATGAAAATTGTGGCAGGATACCAAAAAAGAATCTATTAATAAGATTTCGAACAATAACTGGACGGGACGCAATTGAATCCGTTTGTACATCCCCATGAGAATAACCCATTGGTTGCCCATGACCAAATGAGAAAATATAGTTACTATTCATTTGATCCTCTCCACCCGTGATATCATCTGCACCAAGAATCAGTTTCGCCCGAGGTTTTGGGAAAAGGAATAAGTTGAGGACACCTAATCGATTAATATCATTGATAACTTCATCAGATAAACCTTTTCTCATTGATTTCGCATTTTCAGTAGAGATGATATTAAAATCTCCTGGTTCTAGGTGTTCTTGAATTATAAGATTTTGAAAATGAGCTTCACCAGTTGGCCATTTAAAGGTTAAATCAGGAGCACCAAGTAGTTTTCTCACAAAATCGATTCCTGGAACTCGTTGGAAATCAGTTCCACTACCCGTTTGTACAAGCGCTGTATTCTTCCAATCATCAAGTGATTCTACCACATGTTCATAGAACACGGTTCGTGCAACAAGCGCACTTGCATCTTGAGCATCCCAGCCTGTGATCCTTCCCACGATGTTTTCTTGATGCGGGTATTTTTCATCATAGGTTGATAAAAATTTATCCTTTGGATGAATAGATAGTTTATCATCACGAGGTACAGGGTCAACATTTCCATAGATGAAATCACTTGCTACATCCCAACCATACTGGATGGTGCAAGCATCAGGCGTATCATAATAATAATAATGTGGGATCATTCGTGCATCACCAACTAAGGTGATGTACACTGGGTTTTTGTCATAGGATTCTTTCAACGATTTAAGGCCGTCATCATTGGTTATATTTATCTGTCGAATGGACGCAAGGAGATCATTAATTGATTCGTGTATTTTAAAGGTATGTTCATTTGAATCATCAATTAACTCTGGATTTGATGCAGGGAACACAACTCCAGGATTAGGGTCTTCAACAATTTGTTCATCTCCAACAAAAGTGAAATCAGGATTTGCATAAAGGATTCCTTTATGATACGCTGTTAAGTATGGAGCAATTGAAGATAGTCCAGGCATGTTCGGATAAATAGCACTCTCCATATGATCAACAGTGATATCAACTTCATAATCACCTTCTTTTGAAGCAATGTATTGACCAAAAAGATTTAATGAATAAGTGCCAGGTTTATCGTAAATGGTTGTTTCCCAAGTGATTTGATCAGTGACAATATTACCAGCTGAGTCTCGTTCTGGAATTCCTCCCACAGTAAAGGTTAAACCTAGATTATTTCCATCAGGATCATAAAACATAGATTGCAATTGACTGCCAGTTTCATCAACATCCTCATCGATCAGATTTTTAGCATGAATTGTAACTCTTGAATATTTGTAATCTGATGGAATTTTAAATTCATGTGATGTCTGAAATGGCGCTCCAATGAGTATATGGGCCATGTTCGTAGGCGTAAATGAATTAGAACTCAAACTTCCTTCAAAATGATATTTCGTAGTATTAATGACCTGTGGTTCTAAAATATCAGATGGATTAGTTAACGTAATATAATCAATGATTTCAAATCTGTTTTTAACAATTGATCTAGTTAAATCAAGAATATCTTCAGGTGATTCGAGGTTTATAACTTGTTGGCCGTATCCTCCGATATCTCCACAGGTGAAAATATATTTTATATTCAATTTTTTTAATGTTGATTGTACATCTTGATCGATTTCATCGGTTACAATAATTGGGATACGTAAATAAGTAGCAATTGGGGTTGCTGCTACGCCAAGATTATAACCCGTATGATTATTTTCTATGATAAGTGCAGCTTCACTGTGTTTCCAATAGGTTTCAGCAAGTTCCAATGAGATGTCTGTTATAGTTTTTGTTTGAGAACAACCAAGGGTAAGATCAGATGGAATACCTATCATTGATTCTGCTCGAGTAACTGCGCTTGATGGATCAGTAAAATTTTCGATGAATAATGGAACGATATGTTGGTCTCCTTCATCAGTATAGTGAACTGAAAGAGGAGTTGCGATGAGTGCTAAAAAGGGATTTTCATCAGATACTTTTACAGCGGTTGGAAGTGTGTCTTTGTATGTTCCGGTGAAGGTTACAATATCGTCTGTGGTTGGAGCTTGTGATGTTGTTTGACTTGTGTCAAATGTAGAAATTCCAACGATAGCAACTCCAAGAATTACGAGACCTAAAATAATAATTAACTTGTCATTTTTATTCATATGTCAAGGTTCCCCCAAATGAACCAATAAGATTGTGGTAAATTTGTATATTTATATTACTCTATTTAATGTTTTTCATTTAGTACGTTTATAGGGAGATTATTTTTTATTTTATTTATTTTATTTTTTAATGTTGGAGACTTGTGAGAAAATATTTTCGAAAATTTTTATATTTTTTGTACAGACTGATTTTTTGTTCAATACATTTAAAAACCCTTGGTATTATTAAGGCTGGCGCTTAGGTGAACATATTATGGCAAAAGGAGAAATGTCACAACAAGTTCAAGATCAAATGGGTAGACTTCAGCAATTACAAAATCAATTACAAGTCATTCAACAACAACGTGTTCAAGTGGACCAGCGGTTAAAGGAAATCAATGAAGCATTAGAAGAATTAGAAAATGCAACTGATAAAACCCCTATTTTCAAAAGCGTTGGTTCTGTGCTTATAAAGACAGATGGAAAAAAGAAAATAGTCGATGAATTAACTGAAAATAAGGAATCTCTTGATATTCGAAGAAATTCATTACATAAACAAGAAGGACAGACACGTGAAAAAATAAATGAACTGCAAAGTAAGGTTCAAAATGCATTAGGTATGTCAAGTGGCGGAAATGCCTAGATATCATTTAAGATGAGGAGTTATTGTTCATAGTATGATTAAAGAGCGGCGTTTTTCAGCAAAATATGATTTTCATACGGGCATCATTGCCAAGTTTTGTTTTTTTTTCAGTGTAATTCTTCTGCTGATTGCAGGTGCCGAACTGCTTGTGGGCAT
Source organism: uncultured Thermoplasmatales archaeon (assembly GCA_964414035.1). Classification (GTDB taxonomy): domain Archaea; phylum Thermoplasmatota; class E2; order DHVEG-1; family DHVEG-1; genus EX4572-165. Next base: position 17,859 of record CAYPUK010000016.1, read on the forward strand.
GGTTATCCTGTTAACTCCAGGATCATATTTTGCGTTAGCAATTCTTTTTGTAGGCCTTGGGTTCATCTCATGGTTTTTTCATTCCCAATTCGCTAAACTTTCAGAGGTTGCTTCTGAAATCGAGAATGAAAACTATAAAAAATAGGAAAACGTAGTTAACTATTTTTGAGATATTCAATGGTTAATTAGTTTCCATATCGTCTTTTCCGTTGTTGATATGATTGGATGGCTTTTAGAAAATCTCGTTTTTGAAATGCTGGCCAGTAGACATCGGTGAAATAGAATTCCGAATAGGCCATTTGCCAAAGTAAAAAATTCGATATTCGTTCTTCTCCAGATGTTCGCAGGATAAGATCTGGATCAGGAAGATCCTTTGTGTAGAGGTACGATGCTACTTTTTCTTGATTGATATCAGTTAAATCAATCTCACCTAACTTAACATCTTCAGCTATTTTTTGAACGGCATTCACAATTTCTTCTCGGCCACCATAAGCAATGGCAATGCTTAGATTATACTTATCATATTTTTTTGTTTGATTCATTAAATTGACTGCTTCTTTTTGGATATGATTCGGTAATGATTCGATTTGTCCGATAACTGAAACTTTAACTTTGTTCTTATGTATCCTTGAATCTTTTTTTGCTTTCGTTAATTCAGTGTAACAAAGATCCATGAGTTCTTTTACTTCATTTTGTTCTCGATTAAAATTTTCCGTTGAAAATGCATATAATGTCAGATTTTTTATGCCAAGTTCAAGACACCAGTCTAATGTATCTTTAACTTTTTCAGTGCCGAAATGATGACCTAATGATGGTTTTAAACCAGTGGTTTCTGCGAATCGTCGGTTTCCATCCATGATAATAGCAACATGGTCTGGAACTCTACTTTTTTTAATTTGATCAAGCAGTTTTAAATCCTGAAATCTTCTAATCTTATCTTTAATGAAGGAATAAAATTTTGAACGGTAAAACATCGCAAACATGTTCTGTGCAACATCGCTTTTTAACGCAATAGATTCAATTTGTTGCAAATGATGTTTTGCAATGTTTTTAAGTAAATATGGTTTCCTTTTGATAATTATTCCCCTTTGATCTCAGTTATTCTTGATTCAAAATAGTTAAATCGTTTTCATATAAATAGATTGCACCTATATCGCATTATCTAAATTATTACATTTTCTTTAGCACATGAAAGTGTTTTTTTTTCATTTAAACCAAGTTTTTATTATTCAGTAAAACCAGTTGTATCAGCCGAAAAACAACTATTTTTCATTGAAAAAGCCTGCAAAGTTTTTATATGCCAAACGTATTGCAGCCTCGCAAATGATAAAAAGGTGATACTCTGGGAAACATACGACAAACATTTATTAAGACACTTGCCCGGGATTTATTAGAAAAATATCCTGATCAATTTGAGATTAATAATTTTCAGCATAACAAGGAAAAAGTAGAAGAATTAACAACGGTGAGAAGTAATCTTTTACGTAATCGAATCGCTGGATACATCACTCGAAAGCTTGCAACGCATGAAAAAAGTACAGCTCAACCTATTTCTGAGTAATTAACTATCTTTTATGAAAAAATAATCTGTTGTGCTGGCGGGTGATAGTTATTTCTAAGATACAGCAAGCACTTACCGATCTCCGTCAGGGAAAACTTGTGCTTATTCATGATGCTGACGATCGTGAGGGTGAAACAGATTTCATTTTACCCGCTGAATTTGTTACTCCATCTCATATTCAAACTATGAGAAAGGATGGTGGAGGGCTCTTATTTTTAATGATTACTGATGAAATCGCTAATGTATTTCATCTTCCATTTATTGCAGATGTGTTTAAGAATAGTGAGACGGAGTATCCTGTGTTAAAATCTCTTATTGCTGATGATATTCCTTATGATGCAAAATCTTCATTTTCACTCTACATTAATCATCGAGATTCTTTTACTGGAATTACAGATGATGATAGAAGTTTAACGATGAAATCCTTTGCATTGTTATGCAAGCAGTGTTTAACTGATCATGTCAAAAATCCTGTTGATGAACTTGGTAAACGATTTCGCTCTCCCGGTCATGTTCCAATTTGCCGAGGTTCTGATAAACCGTTGATCAATCGGTTTGGTCATACTGAGCTTTCAACTTCTCTTCTGACCATGGCTGGAATTACTCCTGTGGCTTGTGGTTGTGAGATGATGGGTGATGATGGAAAAGCATTATCTAAAAATGATGCAGAACGATATGCTGATAAACATGATTTGACATTTTTAGAAGGAAAAGAGATTGTAAAGAGTTGGAAATCATGGTCACCGTAATGGCTACTGGAACGTTTGATATTCTTCATATGGGTCATATTTATTTTTTAAAAGAAGCAAAAAAACTTGGTGATACTCTTGTTGTTGTGGTTGCTTGTGATAAGACCGTTCGTCGGTTGAAACATGAACCAGTAACTCCTGAACAAATGCGTCTTAATTTGATTAAGGAATTACAGATGGTTGATGATGCAGTGATCGGAAGTGAAGATGATATGTTTGCAGTGGTTGAACAAATCAAACCAGATGTTATTGCACTTGGGTATGATCAGATTCATGATGAAAAATCATTACAGAAAAAGTTAGATGATCGTAGTCTTTCTGCTCGTCTGGTTCGATTACCAAAATATGATCGAACTTCTGATTTAGATGGGACTCGGCGGATTATTGCAAAGATTATTGAAGCGTATGGATTTCAACGACAAATGGAGAAGATTGAGCAAGAATGAAACGAATAGGGATTGTAGATACTACTTTTGCTCGGTTGAATATGGGATCTATTGCTATTGATGAAATTCAGAGTGCACGTGATCAAATTAAGATCGAACGGGTCACAGTCCCAGGGATTAAAGATTTACCAGTTGCTTGTAAAAAGCTTATCGAGGATAAGCAGTGTGATATTGTGATGGCGCTTGGGATGCCTGGCGGAGAATCTATTGATAAACAATGTGCTCATGAAGCAAGTAGTGGGTTGATCCAGGTGCAGTTATTAACTAATATTCATATTGTTGAAGTGTTTGTACATGAGGATGAAGCAGCGGATGAAAAGGAGTTATCTTGGCTTGCCGAGCAGCGTGTTCGTGAACATGCGCAGAATGTGCTTCGATTATTGTTTCATCCAGAATGGTTGATTAAGCATGCGGGTACGGGTCTTCGTCAAGGATTTGATGATGCCGGCCCAATTAAAAAATAGGAGGAAAAAATATGGCGAAAAACTCGATGAGAATTGGAGCTGTTGTATCTGAATTTAATTATGATATTACCATGATGATGCTTGAACGTGCTCGGGAACATGCTCAGTTTTTAGGTTGTGAGATCTCTCAAACCGTGAAAGTTCCTGGTGTGTTTGATATGGGGCTTGCGATTAAGAAATTACTAGAACGGGATGATATCGATGGTGTGGTCGCGCTTGGTGCAGTGATTGAAGGTGAAACTGAACATGATGATGTCGTTATTTCTCATGCTTCCCGTAAAATCTCTGATTTAGCCGTTGATTTTGGTAAACCAGTTGGACTTGGAATCACCGGTCCGGGGATGACACGGCTTCAAGCTGAAGCTCGGATTGAACGGGCAAAAGCAGCAGTTGAAGCAGTGGTTAAATTACATCGTCGGCTTCGATTATAAAAAAAGGATTTTTCTTTTTATTTTTTATTTTTTTCATGTTCTTTTTGGAATTGTTTGAACGCTGAAGGAAGATGAATGGTGTATGATCCATCTTTTTCAATGATAATTGGTTGATGTTCAAGGAGTCCTTTCACATCTATTTCGTATTCTCCTGGTGGACGGATACCAATGGTTTCTGGATGATCAGATTTATTTTTTTTAGGGATACATCGATTTAATTGTTCTTGCCGATATGAGTCATCTTCCACAAGGGTGTATTGTGGATATTTCGCAAAAGTTTCTTGGCGTGATTCAGTTTTATTTACTTCTTTATCTTTTTTTTGTTTGGTGACCACTGGTTGTTCTTTGATATGTGATGAAAGAGCTTTTCGGATATCTTTGGGTTTCATGTTCACCCAGTTTCCTGCTTGATCCACTAAATCATTGCTTTGTGATCCAAGCATGTTAACCAGTTGTTCATTGATGTCTTTTCCCACTTCTTTCTGTATTTGTTCTCGCTGGTTTTCATCAAGTGCCTGTTTGGTATAAAAAAATCGATTTCCTCCGCATTGAGGACATCCTTTAAGGAGTTGAGGGGATCCATCCTCAAAAACTGCTCCACATTTTAGGCATTGATGAGGCACAAACGTTAGCCTCCCTTTCCCGGTATAATTTTTGTTTCAATCATGTTATTGTCTTTGTTAATGGTTTTTAATAAATGCGCTGGACCAATCACAGTCATCCGTGGTTTTTGAATGACACCAAGCAATTTTTTAAGAAAACTTGGTTTCTCCTCTCCATAACCCTCCATTTCAATTCCTATAAAAGTATCCTGTTTGATTTCTTTCATTGTTTTTTCTATTAGATCTGATTGTTCTAATGCCGTCAAACCATGTTCCAACACTAAGACTTTTCCATTTTGTACTTCTTTAAGAATGAATTTGATTTTTTCATCGGCGGTGAATTCATCAAGTTTTTGTCGGGAAACAAGGTTCACTGCGATGCTATCCTCTTTCTTTGATTTTTTTCCTTTTTTTCCCATCTGTTCACCTCCGTTTTTTCTTTTTTCGTTTTTTACTGAAATGATTGATCATGTGAGAGTATAGGTCATCAGAATTATATCCTGTTAATGCACTAATTGGAACCACAGGGTGTTGTGGAAACGCTGCTTTTAAGGTTGCTGGACTTGATGTTTTTTGATCGATTTTATTTGCTGCGATTAAAACCGGTAGATCTCGTGCTTCTAAATTTCCTAAGATTGTTACATTGACTTGAGTGAATGGATCTTTTGTTGAATCCATGACCAGTAAGATTCCGTCAACATCATCAAGTGATCGAATGGATTCAATGACTCCTTCAGTTGCTTCTTTTGCTCGTTGTTTTGCTTCATCTTTGTCCATTTTAAATTTTGAGATGAATTCCTTGAAATCTACTTTAGTAGAAATACCTGGGGTATCTACGATATCCATGTAGAGTGAGGAACCATTATTTTCTATTTTAACATCATTTTTCCAAGCGGCCATTCTTGTTTCATGAGGGATTTCAGAAACACTTCCCATTTGTTCTCCTGTCCAGTCTTGAAGGATTCTATTAGCAAGTGTAGTTTTCCCTACATTGGGGGGGCCGTAAATCCCTATTTTAGCTTGTTTCTTTCCAAAAATACGTCGTAAGAATGATTTTAAACTCCTTCGTTTGAATAATCCCATCCAATCTATTCCTCCTAGCAATTGAGGAGCCTCGCTGTTTCTGTATGCATGAAATAGTTTATTAGTTTAGCGGTTATTATTGAAATTACTTTTATTTTAATTTCACTCCTTAAAATGAAAAATGTTTTATGAATTGTCAAGGACCTAAACGTGGATTAAATGTAGAAATATGGTAAGTCTTATATAGCCACAGTTTCATTCTCAGCCATGGTACTTGCCTTTATTGTGGGAGGTAACAGATTATGAGTGAGGAAAATATGTTTGCAGGAGCAAATCCTGAAGTTGATACCCTGGAGGAGAGACTCCGCCAAGCTGCTACTGAAATTGATCATCTTACTGATTCGTTTAACAAGACCACTGAAAATCTCTCCAGAATAAAGAACATGTTGGATGTGGATGCATTAAATGAAATAACCAGCACGATTCAAAAATTTGAGGGGCAGCTTTCAGAGGTTGAAAAGCAGCGAGAAGAAGCATACAAAGGCGCACAGAAATACAGTGAAGAACTTGAAAAGGAAAAAGAGCGATTGATCAAGCTGTGGGATGCATATAAAAAACAAGAGGAAGAATTGTCCAATGCTGAAGGTAAACTTCAGGAATATGAGGACAGAATGCATACCGCTGAACATGAAAAACAAGATCTTGAAGAGGATTACACCGCTCGTATTGAAACCTTAAATCAGAAACTCGATGAGCAGAAAGATGCTGCGGAAAAACTCGATGAATATCAGCAAAAAATTAATGATTTTACTAGTATCCGGAATAATCTTGAACGGGAAAATCAAGAGTTGAAACAGGAAATTTCTGAGCAAAAAGACACTATTAATTCATTACAAAACTCTGTTGATGAATACAAGAAATACGAAAAATATGCTGATTATAAGGATAAATACGAAGATGTGAACAAAGCATACGAAAAGGAAAAAGATCGGTTAACCAAGTTGTATCATTTGTATGAAGAAACAGAACATGAAGTAACGCATCTTCGAAAGCAGAACAAGAAATGGGAAGATTGGTTTAGTTCAAACAAGGAGATCTTTGATAAATTGTTCTCTGGTGGACCACCATTTAATCCATCGACTGCTTCTGAAAAAACTGAAACTCCATCTGATTTTCAAGAAAATCAAGAATCAGAGAAAAAACAGAAGAAAAAAGGATTTTTAAAATAAAGGTCTTTTTTTCCTTATTTTTTATTTTTTTGTTATTTATCATTCACTTTTTTCGATGCCATTTTATTGATGCGATATCTGCAGCGAGAGTAACCACATCTAATGTTGGTGCGATTGGTGGTGCATAAGCGGTTTCTAATTTTTTAAAGGTATCAATGTGAAGTTCTGAAAGAATTGCTGTTGCATAGGTGTTAACTCGTTGCGCTGCATTTTCTCCAACTGCTTGAGCAGCGATCACCTTCCCGGTTTTCACATCAACAATGGTTTTCATAGTAATTGGTTTTCCACCTGGAAAATACTCGGGTTTAGTTAATCCTTTATGTTTCGCAGAAACGGTCTCCAGATTTTCTCTGGTTTGATCTGATGGCCCTACACTGCCAATCTCTGTAGAAAAAAATTCTGATGTTGCCGTTTGTAACACGCCTTTTGGAAGGGAATAAGACCCACCTGCAGCATTTACTCCTGCAGCTATTCCTTGTCTTACTGCAATACTTCCAAGGCCAATGGGCACAGGTGATTCTGTGACAAATTCTTTGTATTCAGTGCAATCCCCTACCGCATAAATATCTGGTTTTGATGTACGTGATAGTTCATTGACTACTATTGCTTTAGTCGAACCAATATTGCATCCTGCTTGTTCAGCGAGTGTTGTTTCTGGTCTGATTCCTGCAGCAATGATTAATAGATCTGTTGGAATCTCCTGTTGTTCTTCTTTATCCTTTTGTTTACTGATTACTGCTTCTAGTTTTCCTTCGCCATTAGTTTTGATTTCAGTTGCAAACGTGTTCAGATGAATTTTTGCAGATTCTTTGATCGTGCCTAGAATTGGTTTACTCATATCTTCATCAAGAATGTTTGTTAGAATAGTGGGGAGTGCTTCAACGATGGTGACCTTTAATCCTTTTTTTGTAAGGGTATCTGCCATTTCAAGTCCAATTAAACCAGCTCCAACTACCGTTGCTTTTTTCCCCGTTTGAGCTGCAGCTGAAATCTTTTTTGCATCTGGAATAGTACGAACGGTGAAAATATTTTTTTTAAGTGTTTTCGAATCATCTTTGAAAATATTTTTTATAGGTGGTAAACTTGGGTTTGCACCTGTTGCGATGATAAGTGAGGTATACTGTTTTTTTAGGATGTTTCCATCTTTTTTTTCAGCAGTAATGATCTTTTTTTCTGAGTCTATTTCAGTTACAGTAGTATTTAAAAACAAGTCAATTCGTGCTTTTTGAAACCATTCCTCTGAGAATTCTATGAGATCCATTATTTTTGGGATTTCTCCAGATATTGCATAGGGTATTCCACATTTTGAGTATTGTGGAAATGGTGATGATTCAAAAAGGGTGACTTTTGCTTTTCTATCAGTTTTTTTTGCGAATTGCGCTGCGGTTGCTCCTCCTGCACCACAACCTATGATCACAATATCATTTGTGTTTACCATGAAAATTACCCAGTTTCTGGAATAAAACGGTTTCTTTTAATCTTTCCCCATTATCAATGTATAACAGGATACGTTATAAATAAAAAGATGATTGGTAAAAAAGGAACTGTTGATTTATTCCTTTTTTTCTTCAGTTTCAGATTCTTCTTCAGATTCGATGAGTTCTTCAGGAGCAGGAGCGTCTTGTTTTTTCTCTTCCTCTTCTTCTCCTTCGGAACGGGGTTCTTCAGGTAGTTCCTCTTCAGATTCCTCAGGTATCTCTTCTTCCCTTTCTTCAGGGACGGATTCTTCTTCCTCTTCGACTGACTCTTCTGGTTCTTCAGATTCTTCGGTTTCCTCAGGTTCCTCTGTTTCTTCAGAAGATTCTTCTTCAGTGGATTCTTTTTCTTCAGAGGGTTGTTCAGGTTCTGAAGGTTTTTCTTCTTTTGGCGTTGGTTCTTCGATTTCAATTGTTGGTTGTTGAATTACTTGTGTTTTGTAAATTTCAATGCGACGTACCGGATAATATTTTTTACATGCTTTGTAAATATCGCTTCCCATTTTACCTTCAATGATGTATTTAATGAATTCTGAAAGTGTCATTGCTCGAGCTTTTGTTACAATTGTTTTTTTCATCGTAAGCCGGATGATTTTTTTCTGAGAGTTTTGAATGCGGCGGTCTGTTGTTGCAAATGGTTTTACACGGATGCGTGCCCCATCTCGAGTTTTTGCTTCGTACACTGCATCGATTTTTGATCTTCGTCGTCGAACCATTCTGCGCAAATAATCAGATGTTAAGGTATGGCCTATGTATTCTGTTCGTGCATTATTATCTTCAATGTTATTAACTTTAAAAAATAATTTTATATGAGATTTTCTAAAATCATTAGTGAGATCCTGCATGCTGATTTCTGTGACCCTGTCATTTAATTTGGTAGGATCATCAGCGAGTGTTTCTGCAATAGTTGCATTATCAAAGGACGCAGGAGCTAATACATTATACCAGTTTTTGGCTTTCCATCGATCTTTGACTTTTCGAGCGGCTGCTCGTGAACGTGCTTTTGCCATAGTTTATCACTTTTTTCTCGATTAATATTTAAATAAGAGGTACTGGGTTTTCCCGGTAATACATTCAATATACTTAAAGTTATGCTGAACCAACTGGAAGGAAAGATAAGTTGGATATATAATATTTTGGTGTCTATGATCTGATACTCCTCAATTAAATTTGATTACTTTTTTTATCGTGAATCAAAAAGATGGTTCTTTTATAAACCGATTCTGTAAGTTTTAAATAAGATGAATATATAGAATTTGTACTTGTATTGAATTGATTAAACAAAATTGGATTAAAAGGAGTGAACATAAGAATGGATCCATTTAGAAGAGATAGAAACCGCAGACGAAGAGATCCGTTTGATTTTTTTAATTTTGATGATGAATTTGAACGGATGTTTCGAGAAATGGAACGGATGATGGAACATGCATTTCGGATGCCGTTTGATAAACTTGAACCTGGTAAATCTTTTGTTCGTGGGTTTAGTATTCGGGTTGGTCCGGATGGTAAACCTCGTATTGAAGAGTTTGGTAATCATCAAGTACCGTCAGATAAAGGAGAGGCATCTATTTCTGATGAACGAGAGCCACTTACTGATGTGATGGAAGGCCCGAATGATATATCAGTTACGGTTGAACTTCCGGGTGTAGAAAAAGAGGATATTGATTTACGAGTCACGGAAGATCAACTTGAAATAACTGTTGATACCCCACAGCGGAAGTATCATAAAACCGTTGATTTCTCTGGTGATGTGAAACCAAAAACCACGAAAGCAACATATAAGAATGGTATTCTTGACGTGGTTGTTCAACGCAGGGAACCTGAAACAAAAGATGATGAAGGATTCCATGTTGATATCAGTTAGAAAATCTTTTCATTTTTCTTTTCTTTTTTAGGATTTTAAAACGCGTTGATGACCCGTAACTTCTTTTGTTTTTTGTTAACATATTCTTTTATTTTTTTGGCTTGTTGTTCATACCAAGATGACGGACTGAACACATGTTTATTGAATCCTTGATAAAGCGATTTGTCTTTTTTTAGAACCGGTGTTAGATAAGATTGTAATCCTGGTTTGAGGTTAAGATTGTCTATCATTATTCTTGATACTTTTTTTTCTATGAATATTTCAAGAAGAGTTTTGATTTCATCCCAAGATAAGTTTGGATAAAGTGGGCCAAGAAAAACACTGGTTTTTATTTGTGGATGGTCTTGTAATTCATTTAATATTTGCAGGCGCGTGGAAATCGGTGATGCATAGGGTTCAAGGATTTTTCTATGAATATCATAGATAGTTCCAATGCTAATCATGATTTCAGGTTGGAAACATTGCTGTATTAAATCAATATCTCGAAGGATTAAATCTGATTTAGTTTGAATTTGAATGGGAAAATCATATTTTTTGAGTTGTTCAAGGCAGTATTGAGTAATCCTATACTTTTTTTCAATTGGTTGATAAGGATCAGTTACTGTTGAAATACCGATTACTCCTGGTTTTTTCATTGGGAGTTCTTTTGCTAAGACAAGTGGAAGGTTACGTTTCACAAATATGGTTTCTCCCCATGTTTCTCTTTGAAGGTGAAGAACGGTGGGAACGTAACAATATTTGCATTGATGACTGCATCCAGAATAAGGATTAAGTGCATAGTCTAAACCAGGAAGTTTTGATGGTGAAAGAGCGGTTTTACTAGTGATTTCTTTAATGTTCATATTGCATTTTATCCTGTGAAATCATCAAGTCGTGTTTGAAACATACGATGTTTAAGAAGAGCACTATTTTGAATCCATCGTTTCATTGGAATATCTAATTTTGTGCCGATGTATGAAAGTGCTTGTTGAAGGGTGTCAAAATTTGTTGGTTGTTGCGTTAATGTTCTTCGAACACTTTCCCGAACGTTCCATACTCCTATTGGCATAATGTATCCAGGATGTGCTTCTCGAAGAATTACAGTTGCTGCCTGCCGTTTATCTTTTTGTAATGTTTCATTAACCGCAAGTCTTCCTGCATAGTAGCATCCTCCAATGTCTGCATAGGTCTTTCTTCCTTCGTTGAATTCATAACTGTTGTACATTGAAATGGTGTTTCCATATTGATTCCAGGTGGTGTTTGGATACCATGCTTCGATGAGTTCATATTGAAATTCTGATGGCATCATCAGGATTACCCAGCGGTTATCATATTGATTGTGATAGTAGACTCTAAAGGTGTTTATCCAGGGGAGTTGTTTAGTATGATTCATCAGTTGTTTGCCGAGTTGTGAGTCGACTGCGGTGATACTCCATCTGGTTGGAACGAATCTGCGGTATTTGCCAATACCAAAAGCGCCAACACTAAATGCTTTTTGAATCTTTGAGATTTGAACACCATTCTTGTATAGTGAAAAGACTGCTTCAGCTGATTTTAGATCCGTGTCATAATATGCTTTTTCGATCCGTTGATTGTATTTGGGATTGGTGATGTTCATTCGTTTTAATGGTGCAGAAGGACCATGAGGTTGAACGTCATCATAAAAACGAAGTCGTCCAGCTGGCCGTTTATTAAACAATGCTTCAGTAAACACACTGTTTTCAGAAAGACCAAGTTCACGAGTGAATTCGATTGTTTTATCTCTTTTTTCAACATCATACACATTCACAGTGTGTTTTCCCCGGATGAGTGATGATCGAAAATCAACGATTTCATCGAGTGATCGATCAAGCCATTGTTCTGGAGAATCATACAATGATGTATTTCCCATTCTTGGGGGAACCAATGGCCCTATTGATACTTTTGGATAACCAACTCGGCCAACAAATACACTAGGAGGTGATGCACCGTGAACCATTTTTGCTGCAAGAAATGGTTTGAGTTTGTTTTGTGAATGATATCTAACTAGAACTGGACAACGGGATTTACCGCAAAGAAGTTTTGTTCCTCTGCAAAGTGCACACAGTGATGTTGAGGAAGAACTAGTTGATTGTATGTTTTTAAAGGCTGCTATTTGTGCCACTAGTGATTATCAACAGAGAAGGGTTTTATTAATCTTTTTTATAGGTGAGTGAATGTATAAAAAATGGTTCGAGAATAATGATTAAAAATTTTTATGTATCTGAACATAGTTTCAGCATAGTATGGCAAAGAAAACATCATCTTCAAGAAGACGATCTCGACCAGTATCTCAAAAGAAGAAATCAATTGATAAAAATATGCTGATTCTTGCTGGAATTGCAGTTGTTATTATTGTAGCGGTAGCAGGAGTTCTTCTTCTGGACAGTGGTAATGAGGATACTACAAATGGTGAAATTAACGGGAATCAGATTGCTATTATAGAAACTTCTGAAGGCACAATAAAAGTTGACTTATATGAGGATAAAACACCTAATACTGTTCAGAACTTCATTAGTTATGCAGAGGATGGTTTTTATGATGGACTGGTTTTTCATCGGGTGATTGATGGTTTCATGATCCAAGGTGGTGGATTTTATCCAGATGGTACCCAAAAAGAAACAGATGATCCCATTGATCTTGAGATTCATCCTGATGCTAGTCATGTTGATGGTGCTATTGCCATGGCTCGGACTAGTGATCCAAATAGTGCGACCAGTCAATTCTTCATTAATGATGGTGCCCAACCTAGTCTTGAACCTGGTGGAGTAGATCCAAATGGATATGCGGTTTTTGGCGTGGTCATCGATGGAATGGGTGTAGTACGTGCAATTTCTGGAGTTGAAACCACATCAAAACATGGCATGCAGGATTGGCCTGTTGAAGATGTAATAATCAATAGCGTTACTATAGAAGAGCAGTGAGTGATGAGGTAAATCATATGAACAGAAAAAAAGCTAAATTTGATACGTCTTTAGGAAATTTTACTGTTGAGTTATTCAATGATAAAGCACCGTTAACAGTTGGTAATTTTGTTAAACTGGTTGATGATGGTTTTTATAATGGTCTTATTTTTCATCGGGTGATTCCTCGTTTTATGATTCAAACAGGGTGTCCACATGGAACTGGTTTTGGTGGACCCGGGTATACAATCAAGGATGAGTTTCATCCTGATTTAAAACATGATGAAAAAGGAATGCTTTCTATGGCTAATACTGGCCGGCCAAATACTGGTGGCAGTCAATTTTTTATTACGGTTGAAAAAACGCCGTGGCTTGATGGAAAACATGCGGTTTTTGGAAAGGTCATTGAGCATTATGATGTTGTGGAAAAGATCTCCCACGTTGAAAAAAATCGGAATGATAAGCCATTAAAAGATGTAGTTATTAACAAGATTACACTTATTGATTAGGTGAGGTGAGCGGTTATGTCAGTTCTTTCAGATGCAGATATTAGTAAGTATATGAATGAGGATGGTCTTGGTCTTGAACCATTTGATCCAAAGAATCTTACGCCAAATGGGTATGATTTATCTATTGAAGAAGTGTTTGTAAAAAAAACGGATAGTACGGTCAATGATGGATTTGCGGTGGTTCCTCCGCTTTCTTGGTTTGCGATTAGTACGAAAGAGTTTGTGAAGATGAGTGGAAAGATTACTGCGCAACTTTGGATTAGATCAAGTTATGCTCGAAAAGGGGTAATGGCTAGTTTTGGTAAGGTTGATGCTGGTTTTCATGGAACGCTTACTATTAGTTGTTTTAATGCTAGTGATGAAGAGTTAGAGATTCCAATTGGTGATCGTTTTTGTCAGATTGTGTTTGAGAAATTGGAAAGTCTTCCATCTGAATTGTATGATAAAAAAAGTGGGAATTATCAGAATCAACGTGGGGTTACTTTAAAAAAATAGTTCTTTTTTTATTTTTCTTGCAAAGGTTAAGTAACCAGTATGACCAAGCATGTTAAAACTTGGTCTTGTTCCTCGTTCACCAACTATCATTTCTCGTTCGATGAGTTCTACGGTTTTGATAGTTATAAATGGATGTTTTCTGATTTCTTCAACACTTTGTTCCACTTGTGAAATCAATGGTGAATAGGTACAAAGATACCCGCCTGGAGTGAGTGCTTTCCATGCATGGTGTATTGCTTCCCAAGGATTTGGAATATCTAAGATTATTGCATCCAATTCAGTTTCAGATATTCCTTTTGTCACATCTTTATTTTTTAAGGTGACTCTATCAAGTAATTGGCTGGTGGTAAGGTTTTTTTTAGCATGATCAATGAAATCTTGTCGATTATCATAAGATATGACTCGGCCGGTTTCACCCACTATTGATGCAAGAACCGTGGTGAGTGATCCAGATCCAACTCCTGCTTCTAACACGGTTTTACCTGGTGTAATAGAACAGTTGATAATGATTTGTGCACTGTCTTTAGGAAGGATTATTTGTGCTTTTCTTTTCAGTCCCGTTAATGCATCGGGTATGGAAACGGGGAGTAAAAAAAATGTTTTTGATCCAATTGTTTTCTGTGATCCGTATTCAACATCGATGAGATCTTTTGGATTAAAAACGCCTACTCCTTTGAACTTATCAGTGGAATTATTAGTATTAATTAAGTAGACTCGTTGTTTTTCATCTATTAATGCAACGGTGTCTCCTTGTTGAACAGTATTTTTTTTTGTCATGGGTTTATCACATCAGATAGTGATCCAAAACTCGTTGATTCCAGATTCAGTTGATCTTTCCATTGTTGTTTGCATTCACAATTAAGATGATTGAAAACGGTTGGATCTTGGGTTAGTGAAAATTCTTTGATTGCTGATAAGACGTCATGATCACAGGTGTAGCAATTGTGTGCTCCGCGTTTTTTTCCTCCTCCAGTGATGTCACATTGTAATCGTATTTTGTTTTGTTTTTTTGCTGCATACTTTAAAATCTCAATGATGCTCCATAACCAGGGTGGTCGATATTGATTTCTTCGCCATAAATATTCCACTAAGGTGTTTTTTTGAACTGAAGTTGGATTAAATGAAAGGATGTCATGTTGATTTGTATGTTGAAGGACATGGTCAATGGTTTGTTTAACGTCTTTTATGGATTCTTTTTCTGAAAGAAATGGTGGTTTGATGAGAAGGTAGGTTTTTACTGAAAAATCATGGTTGTGAACAAGAGTTACTGCGTTACGATAATCTTTAAAAGTAAATCCTTTGTTAATCGCGAAATCTCGAATGAAATCTTGACTTGTTTCTAGTCCAATTCCAATATCTAATTCAGTTTCAGATAATTGATGTTTAACCGTGTTCATCGTTTTTTCTGTCACATATTCTGGACGGGATTCAACAGCGATTTTTTTGGTTTTTTTAGTTAAATCTGAAAAAATGTATTCTTGTACTTGTTCTGGTACCTCATTTTTATCTAGGAAACTTCCAGAAGTAAAAATTTTAACGATTGGTTCATTGTTAAACCGTTTCATTGCTTGGTGATATTGATTGATGAGTTCATCTGGTGTAACCTTTGAAAGCATGCTATCGTTAAAATATCCACACATGCTGCATCCTGATTGAAACATCCAGGAACAACCACGAGTGCGTAAAATAAGAACGAAGGCATCAACGATTTCATCGTGAAATCTGTCTTGTTCTGACCAACTGCTTACTGGTTGATTTGGATCCGGTAGTTTCCGATGACGGGTTGGTTTTAATTGTTTGATAAATGATTGTAACGGGTTCATTTCTTCTTGTTACCTGATTTTTTGTATTTAATGATGAAAAGGACGCCGATGATACTAATGAGGAACACAAGTAATTCGAAACCAGGGACTTGTACAAATGTTGGTTGTGGTACAGATACTTTTGGTGGGTCTTCAACGCCGATTTCAGCTGCATCTGAGGTGACTACGTAATAAGTGGAGTTATCTTGAATGGTATTATTGAAATTTCTACCATCATTTGGGAAGTAGTGAATGCATTTGGCCATTATTGAAATGGTAACGTTTTCGTTTTTTGGCCATCCTTCAATTCTCGGGGAGGTTCGGTAAAATTCATCAGTGGTTTGTGTTGCATTAATGGTTGCAGTATAACCATCCGCAGAAAGAGTATACATGACTAAGTCAACTTCTGGTTTGACATCAATTGCAAGTTCATCAACATATGTTATTGTTGGGCCTGGCGGCGAGCTTGTTCCACTTGGTGATGGCATTTTAATGGTATTTTCAGAATAGGTAAAGTTCATTTGTTCTACGGTTTGTTGACCGGATACATCTTCGGTTGTTATCTTGCATTGAAATGATCCCATGAGTTGTTCATTATTTTCAAATTCATAAAGAATGATGTTATCCTCAATTGGTACTGTTTCATCTAAGATAGTGCTAGTGTCATACGTAAGTTTGATGTGTGCTTGGTTGTTTTGTATACCTGAATTATCCGTAATTTTTGCTACTATTTTAACCGTGCCACCGGGTTCTTGCATACCTGGAAGCGTGACCATGTCGATTTGTGGTGGTTCTGCATCATAAAATGGTGGATTAACTAACACAATAAGGATGAATAGCCAAGTGAATAAATAGATGGCAAATGAAGAAATTAATCCTTTTTTACCAATGGTTTCTGTATTGATATTGAGTTGTTTGAAAAGATATTGAATCCAAGATGCTGAAAAAATACCAAATAAGATAACAAGCATCCATTGAAATGGACTATCCTGAAGTAGTACCCAAAATCCAAAAGAGATGAGTGCGATAACAAAAGCAAATCCAAATGCGATAAAGGTGGTTTTTATTTTCTCTTTTTCTTTTGATATGAATTTTTCTTTGTCGAATTTGGGGACTTTAAAGTCTTTTGATTCGGTTTCGTCTTTTTGTTCTCGTCGTTTCGCCATCACACTGGGGATGAACTTATGATTTATAGTCTTTTTTCTTTATCATCCTGTGTTTTTTAGGATGATTTTTTCTCTTTCTTCTGTTGTGATTTTGCTAGTTTTTTAAGATGTTTGCTTTCTTCTTTTACCTTCTTCTTTTCTATTTTTTCTTGTTCTTTTGGACTAAGAGTTGGTTTTGAATTATTGGATTGCACGGTCCGTTGATTAGATACTTGTTGAATGTTGGGTGTTTCTTCAGCAAGTCCTGATCGAAATCGATAGGTGAAAACTAATGCAATGAGAATATAAATAATGATGAGAATACCTGCAATAATGAAAATAATATCTTTTTGATACCATTCAGTATCATCTGTAAACCAACGAATTGCACCTAAGATTGCAAGAAGTATTGATCCAGCCCAAGCATGGTGTTTGGCCATTGCATATTTTCGTTTGTATCCGGGTTTACTCTTAGTCATGATTCTTTATCCTTTTTTAATCAACAGGTTTTTTTGAACTAGTTTTTTCTTCGGTGATTTTTTCTGCGATGCGGACACACGAAAGAAAATCATCTGCGGTGTGAAGCATGGAAGGAATGGTTTTAGTTTGAATTAGTGTTTGAATACTTTTTTTTGTTCTTGTTGAGCTCATAAATGATGCATCATCAACTCTAACTGCTTCATAGACTTGTTGTGCTTGTTGTTCAGTATCATATTTTAGGATGAGATCACAAGTGATTTTCATAAGGTTCATTCCTTGTTTTTTGATAATTGATCTGAAATGATTGAATCAAGTATTGTTAAAAATTCTTTTTCTTTATCTTGTGGAATGGTTGCTCCTGCTGCTACTTGATGGCCTCCACCGTGACCATTCAGTTTTTTGGCAATAGTTTCCATAGCTAGGCCCAGGTCTAATCCGTTTTTCACAAGGTATTTGTTTCCTCGACAGGACACATGAAGTTCATCTGGTTTTTTCACAATGGAAAACAAGGGTTTTTCACGGTCAAATAAATAGTTAACTGCGATTCCACCGATGACTCCACCCAAAGATGATTTACTCGTGTAAAAATAACGGATGGAATCAGTTTCTTTTGCACCAGTTTCTTCTAATTTGAGCAGTTCATCAAGGATGGTTTGTTTGTATTCTTGTTCATATGTACGTGCTTCTTCGTGTGCTTCACTATCATTCAAGCAAAGAGCAAATCCTAAATCTCGATGTCCGCCTTTTCCACAGCAATCTAATAAATCAGCGAATTTTTCGAGTTCCCCCCAAGTTTTCTCTGAAAAATATCTTTGTCGAATAACCGTGTCAATAATGTTTGCTTCACAATTATGTTCCAATAAGATTGTTATCAATGCCGAATGCAGTTTTTGTTGTTGTTCATCCGTAAGTGATTCTGGAGAAGTATCTGGTTCAATGTTAAGTGTTTTTAAAAACTCAATAATATGATCATCTCTTCCGGATAATCCTTTGTAGTAGGGATCTACTGCATAATAGAGTGCTTGTTGCATGGTTTTTCCATTAAGTTTCACACTTGTTTTTTCTTTTACACTGTATTGTTCAACTGCGTTTTCAACAAGTTTTTTATTATATCCAGTGAAGTCACCAATGTATTGTTTATCACCCGTTGCTCCTGCAATAGCATACACTGCTAAATCCTTGTTTTGTTCAGAAAGAGCTAAGGCTACAGCATAGCTAAGACTAGCTCCAGAGGCATCATAGTTTCCATTGATCTCGAATTGATAGGTGTTTAATTGTAAAATGTTGTCTGGTGTTTCATCCTTGATGAGTTGATGATGATCGATGATGATGCAACGTGCATCAATTTGTTCAATTAAGGGAAGTTGTCCACTTCCCATATCTGTAAAAATGATGAGATCGTTTTGTTCTTGTTTTACTTTTTTTAATCCATCAGTGAATGGATTTCTCATAAGGCTAAGTTGAAAATCAAATCCTTCTCGTTTTAGTGAGTGAGCCATAATCGCTGCAGCAGTTATTCCATCAGCATCATAATGAGAGATCAGTCGAACTCGATTATGTGTTGCATAGGTTTTGATCCATTCAACGGCAAGTTTTGCTTGTTCTCGTAATGTTTTTTTCATGGCTTCATCAAACATAGGGGAAAAAGAAGCACATTTATAAAAAACCTTTCAGCAGAACAGACTGGTTAACCTTCTTTAAAATAGGTAAAAACAAAAATGGGGAAAAGAAAAAATGATTGTTGATTTATTCAAACATCAGTTTTGCTTGTTTTGGACTGTACTTCCAATCCTTTGGAAGTTTATTGTTATCCTTATAGTATCGTGTTAACCTTCGGATTTTTGATTCCACGAGTTGTAGATTACGTTTGTTCCCAGTATCTTTTTTATGAATCATCATATGTTCCCGAATTGATAATGCTCGGCTGATCAAGTTCTTCAGATCTTCAGGATATTCGGAAGTAAGTTTGTTTTCATCAAGGATTTTAGTAATCTTTTTTCCAGTTGCAAGTTTTACATTTGGAACCGCGTACTGATCTCTAAGGATAAGCCCGATTTCACTAGAGGATTTCCCACTTTTTGCAAGTTCAATGATTCTAGATTCAACTTCCCGGGGTTTAAGAGCACTCCACGATGGATGTTCCTTTCGGGCATAGTAATGGGTTGATCCAGATCGTCCTTTTCGACGTGCATGCATTCGTGCCATACTTGTTTTTCTCCACGTATTCTTATGTAAAGTACTTTCGGAATAGGATTGTAGTATTTAAATATAAGGGATGGGAGAAAGAAAAAGAGATAAGGGGAACGTGTTTTATTTTACTTTTTTAAATCGTTTCCCAAATTTTTGCATAACCTTTGGAAGTGTTGTGTATTCCATGTCTTCCATTGGAAGTCGATGTGGTTCAAATGGGCCATGCAACCTCATGTACTCAGTGATTTGTTGTGATTGTTTTCGGACGTAATCAAACGCGACATCATCGAATAAGTCGACTGGTTCAGTAAGTTTACCATTATGAAGTTGGAATCCAAGGGCGATTACTCGTGGTGGTCCATCGAATCGAGTACATTGTGCTTGTTCAACGGATACTGGCATTAAGGGACCGTTATGTGATCCTCTCATCCATCCACTGACTAAATGTCCATGAGAAAATCCTTCCAATACTTCTCCAACAGCTGGAAGACCAGATTGTGCACGAACCGCGGCAACTGGATCGTCTTTACCAACGTATTCGCCTGCGATTTGATACAGTTTCTCTGTGGAAATTACAGCAGTTGGTTCATCATTTGGAAGTTTGGATGATTTTTTTGGATACACATGTTTAATGACAAATCTACTTTTTGCGCCAATCAATGCTAGTAAATCATACATATCTTCAGGTGTGTTGAGCATTACGTTTTTATGTTCTTTGATATCCCATACATCAAACACGAATCCATCATGAATACTTGGATCAATGACTAATCCTGCCGTGTTAAAGGGATCAGCAAATATTTTGTAAATCGGATAATTGAATGCACCTGGTTCTGTTTTATCCATCATAAACGTAATAACAGGTTCTGCTTTTCGTTCAGTAAATTCCATTTCTGCAACGCCAGGGCCCATACCTCTCACATTTCCTGAAAAGGCATCACTGAGGATGTCTTGTCCTGCACCATATAATCCTAAATCACGGGCTTTTTCAGTTGCATCTAGAAATGTGTTCCATGCAAGTTCATGGACTTCTTTTGCATCCACACCATTGGTATGTGTCATGACCAGTTCAAGATCATCTCCACAATGGGTGACATGGAAATCTTTTAAGATTTTTGATCGTTTGGCATCGATGAGTTGCCGATATGCAATTTTCTCTAAATCTGGATGAACTTTTGCATGTCCGGGCCATCCACCTACATCTGCTTTGATAATGCTAAATGTGATTTTCATCTCTAAAGCCTCCAATCTAGGGTATCAAACGATTCTTTATAAATAATTTGGAACAAAGACATAATAAACCGGTTTTGAGTTGAACAATTTTCAATGGAATTCTTGGGTAAACCTTATATTTCTTTTTTTTATGGAGTTTCAATGCTGTGAAACAAGATGACTCTGAAAATTTATAATTCACTTTCCAGGGAAAAAGAAGTGTTTACACCAATTAATGATGATAAAGTGAAGATGTATGTGTGTGGGATGACGGTGTATAGTGATGCTCATATTGGTCATGCACGGACGTATTTTGCGTTTGATATGATTCGTCGGTATCTCGAGTATAAGGGTTATGCTGTGTTGTATGTGCAGAATGTTACTGATGTTGAAGATAAGATTATTGCTGCAGCAAATAAGGAAAATGCTGATGCGTTGGATTATTCTTGTGCGTTTACGGATCGTTGTTTAGGTGATTTGGATAAACTTGGTATTCATCGAGCTGATTTGTATCCGAAGGCTTCTGAAACTATTGATGATATGATTAAGATGATTCAGGATATTATTGATCGTGGGTATGGGTATGAAGCTGATGGTGATGTGTATTTTGCTGTTGAAAAATTCTCGGATTATGGGAAATTATCTGGTCAGCGGGTTGATGATTTGATGAGTGGTGCTCGCATTGAACCTGGTGAAAAAAAGAAGAGTCCTCTTGATTTTACCTTATGGAAGCAGGCAAAGCCTGGTGAACCATCTTGGGAGAGCCCTTGGGGTGAGGGTCGTCCTGGGTGGCATATTGAGTGTTCGGTGATGAGTAGTAAGTTTTTGGGTCTTCCATTTGATATTCACGGTGGCGGTATGGATCTTCAGTTTCCACATCATGAAAATGAGATTGCTCAAGCTGAAGCAGCAACAGGCAAAGAGTTTGCCAGGTTTTGGATGCATTGTGGCTTGCTTACGGTTGATGGGGAGAAGATGAGTAAATCTTTAGGGAATATGATTAATATTCGTGATATTTTGAAGGATTGGCCGGCTGAAGTGATTCGCTTTTTCTTTTGTAAAACTCATTATCGACGTCCGCCTGATTTTAATGAGCAAGCGTTAGTTGATGCTGAGAAGGGTGTAAATCGGTTGTATCGGTTTAAGGATCAACTTGAACATCTTGCTGCTGAGAAGAGTTGTGTGATTGATACAGATGCATTAAATGAAGAAGATGCAGAATTGCATGGTATTGTTGATGAGTTCATTGGTTCTTTTGAAGATGCGATGGATGATGATTTTAATACTCCTGAAGCAGTTGCTTCTTTGTTTTCGTTTAGTTCTAAAGTGAATAAGTATTTGCAGGATTATCCAAATCCCAATTCTGAAGTGTGTAGATATGCATTGGATGCGTTGAAAAAAACGGGCTATGTGCTTACCCTGTTTCAGGAAGAGTATGTTGAGGACAGTAAAGAAACAATTGATGCAGTAAAGGAAATATTTGCAAAATATGTTGATGATGAGTGCGTGCCGGATTCGTTGGATGAATTATTAGATGGTCTTCTTGAAAAACGAGAGGATGCTCGGAAGAATAAACAGTGGGATGTTGCTGATAATATTCGTGATGAGATCGAGTGTCTTGGTTTTGAAGTTCAAGATACAAGTGATGGCCCTGTATGGCGGAAGAGAAAATAATTATTTTTTTCTTTTTTTCCTTTTTATGAAAGTAGTACTGATTTTACGCTTGGTATGTTTCGTATTTTTGGGATGATTTCTGGTGGGATTTTTGTTTCGGTTACAACGAAAAGATGAGGTTCTTCGGTAATTTCGATATCGTCAACGATTGCTTGTCTGATGTTGATGTTTTCATCTGCGATTATTTTTGCGATTTGGGCAAGGATTCCTGGTTGGCTGGCATTTGTTGGGATGATTTCAAGCACGTCCCATCCCATTTCTGGTGCCATGTCTTTGAGATGGCAGGTTGGTCTGAGTTTACTGAAGATGTTGTATAGTTTTTGATGTTTTTTGATGGTTTTGATGGTTGCTTTGATGGCTCGGCGGTCAATGTTGAGTGCTCGGGCGATTTTCGTATCTGATAATACTATTGATCCGCAGGCAATATTATCGTTTTTTATTGATAGGCCGTATTCAAGCATTTTTTGTGCGATTTTTTTTTGTTTTGGATATTCTTTGAAGTATGAGGAGATATAATTCCACATAGTTGCATCATAATTAAAAGCGATTTCATCGTATTTAAAAGTGCTCTTTAAAGTCTTTAAAATAACTTCATTGTACTTTTTTATACAATATTGTACGTTTTTGGTAATATTTATATAGGATGAAGAATATAATAAAAATGTAGTGATAAAACATGACACAAAACAAAATAACTCTTCATCCAGACGACCTTCCAAAAAAATGGTATAACATTCTCCCAGACCTTCCTACCCCCATGCCGCCTCCTAAGGATCCAACGGATGGCCCTTCCAGATTAGCAAATCTTCCAAACATTTTTAGTAAAGGAGTCCTCGCCCAAGAAGGAGCAACAGATAGATTCATACCCATTCCACCAGCTGTTCAAGAACTCTACATTCAATCTGGAAGACCACGTCCGTTGTATCGAGCAAAACGATTAGAACACCTCTTAAACACTCCAGCTAAACTCTATTACAAAAGTGAATTCTATAGCCCAACGGGAAGTCATAAGGTAAACACTGCCCTCCCACAAGTCTATTATGCAAAACAACAGGGAATCAAACGAATGACCACTGAAACCGGTGCTGGTCAATGGGGGACCGCTCTTGCTTATGCATGTAGTTTACTCAAAATGAATCTTACCGTGTACTGGGTAAAAGCAGTAGCAGATTGGAAACCAGACCGCAGACAATTCATGCAACTCCTAGGAGCAACCGTATATAATTCTCCAAGTAATCGAACCAGCATTGGAAAAAAATTACTGGAACAAAACCCAAATCATCATGGTTCCCTTGGGATTGCTATTGCTGAAGCCGTACAAGATGCAGCAAATGATCCCACTGCAGCATACAGCCTTGGATCTGTTTTAAATCATGTGTTACTTCATCAAACCATTATTGGCCTAGAAACAAAGAAACAATTACAACAAGTTAACGCTTATCCTGACACCGTGATCTCTTGTCTTGGTGGAGGAAGCAACTTTGGGGGTCTAGCCATCCCATTTTTACATGATCGAATCAAAAAACAAACAAGTACAAGATTTGTTGCTACGCAAAGTGAAGTCGCACCAAATCTTACAGGAGAATACTGTTATGATTTTGGTGATTACGCTGAACAAACACCATTACTGAAAATGTGCACGCTTGGCCATCAAACAAATTTTAAACCAATCAAAGCCGATGGACTTCGATATCATGCCGCAGCACCAATTATTAGTGCCCTTCGTCATGCTGGATTAATCGATACGATCATTTATCCGTCTAATGAAGAATATGTGTTCAACAAAGCAAAACTGTTCATTCAAACCGAAGGATTCCTTCCAGCACCTGAATCAGCATATAGTATTGCTGCAGCAATTGATGAAGCGAAAAAATGTAAAAAAACTGGTGAACGTAAAACAATTCTTTTTAATGTGAGCGGTCATGGATTCATGGACATGCAAGGTTATGCTGAAAAACTAAACATTGGAAGCTAAAAAAAAATCTAAAAAATGAGATTATTGGGAAAACTTATTTTCCCAAACTCTTCTTTGCACGAATACTTGGCCGAACTTTTTCAGCGCCTTTACCCTTCTTTCGAAGTCCTCGACCTTTGCGTCCAGCACTGGTTTTTCCACGAAGTACTCGTCGTTTATGTTTTGGTTCACAAATCCAGTTGATCTTTGGATCACTTTTAATCACAGGATGATGTGGGTCTACCATAATGATTTCATAATAATGAAAACGACCATCAGCACCAACCCAATATGAGTTTAATACTTCTAAATTTGGATAATGTTTTGATGCTCGTTCCTCGGCCATCCGTTTCGTATTTTTCGCCATGGTAATCTTTGCAATACCATGTTTTGATGGTTTACGACCTGCTTTAAGCGTTCTTTTACGAAGACTTCCACGTCGCACACGACCTCGGACCATAACGTATCCTTGTTTGGCTTTATATCCAAGTGATCGAGCTCGATCAAGCCGTAATGGTTTATCGACTCGGAGAAAGTTTTTTTCTCGCCGCCATTGAATCAAGCGTTGTTGTTGCGGTGCAAGATATGAAGTATCAGGTTGTTTCCATTGATCTCGAATATATTGATATACACTTTTAGCCATTTGATAACACCAAGATTAACTATTAATTGTATAAATGATGTGGAGAAGTAGGAAGGAGGGTTCTTTATTTAAACCTTTTGTCAATGAACAGGGATAATCACCACTAATCATTTTTAATTTTTTGATTGTAAACACAAAAAAAGAGAAGCTGTGTCGCCACACTTAAAAATAAGAACTGTATTTTCCCCTTGCAAGGAGATTTGACCAGTTATGGATACCATGTTTAATAAAAAAATGGAAACTATGCCTCGAAAAGAATTAAAGATTCTTCAATTAAAACGGTTAAAAGAAACCGTTAAACGAGTGTATGATTCAGTTCCATTTTATCAAAAAAAATTTAAAGAATTAGACATCACCCCTGATGATATTAAAACACTAGATGATGTGCAAAAACTTCCGTTTACTACAAAAGATGATTTGCGTGATAATATGCCCTTTGGCATGCTGTGCACTTCCTTAGATGATTGTGTGGAATTGCATGCATCCTCTGGAACCACGGGTGTCCCAGTCACTGCTTGTTACACGAATAATGATTTAAGTGTATGGTCTGAAGTTATGGCTCGTTGTCTTTCCATGTCAGGTCTTTCCAAAAAAGATGTGTTTCAAAATCCAATACCTTATGGAACTTTTACTGGAGCATTTGGGTTTCATTATGGAGCTCAAAAAGTAGGAGCACTAGTTATTCCTTCAGGAAAAGGCCAATCTGAACGGCAATTAAAACTCATGGATTACTATAATACTACTTTTATTTCAGGGGTAGCATCATATGTGGTTCGCCTTGGACAAGTCGCAAAAGAAATCGGCTTGGATCCAGCTAAATTATCTGTAAGAAACGGATTATTTGGTGCGGAAATGTTTTCTCCAGGTCTTAAAAAAAGAATCATAGATACTTGGGAAATGGATGTACATGATATTTATGGCTTAACTGAAATGTGCGGACCTGGTGTGTCAACGGATTGTGATCAACATGATGGATTACATTTATGGGAGGATCATTTCCTTGTTGAAATCATTGATCCCGTAACATTTGAACCAGTTGAAACAGAGGAAGAAGGTGAAATGGTGATTACCACGCTTACTAAGACAGGAATGCCGATTATCAGGTATAGAACGAGAGACATTGCAAAACTTTATGATCAAACAACGTGTGAATGTGGTCGAACTCATGTGAAACACTCCACCATTAAGGGCCGAAGTGATGATATGATCATTGTGCGAGGAACCAATATGTATCCTGGACAAATCGAATCAGCTCTTATGAAAAATCCTTTAGTGGGTGGTAACTGGCATATGAAACTGTACACGGAAAATGATATTGATCAAGTAAAAGTTGAAGTGGAAAGTAAACAGCAACTTAGTCAAGTAGATACAAAAGAACTTGAGGATAACTTGCAAAGCGCAATTAAAAGTGTTATCGTGTTCACCCCGCAAGTAGAAGTATTACCACCCAATACCATCATTCAACAGGGTTTAAAAGCAAAACGTGTTATTGACAATCGAAAAAAGGACTAAATCGTATGAAACAAAACATAAAAACTCTGATTAAAAATAAGGAGAATTTAGCAGAAAACGAAGTAAAAGATTTACTTAAAGCGTATAAGATTAAGACCACTGATTATGTTCTACTTAAAAAAGATGAATCAGTAAAAGAATTACCTTTTGATTTTCCAGTCGCTCTCAAAGTTTGTAGTAGTTCGATTCTTCATAAAACCGATGTAGATGGTGTAAAACTTAATATTACGTCAATGCAAGATTTACAAAAAGAAATAAAACGATTCCATGAACGATTTCCCAATGAAAACCTTTTAATTGATCATATGGTTGATTCAGGTGTTGAAGTAATCATTGGGTTAATTCAAGATCCAACCTTTGGATTATCAATCATGGCAGGCGTTGGTGGTATTTACACCGAGGTCTACCAAGATGTTTCATTTCGTGTAATTCCTATCGATGAATATGATGCTCAGGAAATGCTTGAAGAAGTCAAAGGAAAAAAATTACTCGAAGGCTTTCGAAACATTAAAGCTGATAAACAACAAGTCGTTGATTTACTGTTAAAAGTCTCAGACTTGGGAAATGAATTAATTGATGTTGTCGATCAAATGGATTTAAATCCAGTGTTCATTTATGAAGATAGTTATTGTGTTGTTGATGCAAAAATGATTTTAAAACAAAAAAATGAAAAGGGAGAACGATAAAAAAATGACCTTAGAAGTTATGGAAACAGATCAATATAAAATAAAAGATATCAATCTTGCTGATTACGGACGAAAAGAGATTCGGATTGCTGAAACTGAAATGCCAGGTCTTATGGCCGTCCAAGAAAAATATGGCCCAGACAAACCACTAGCTGGTGCTAGAGTAACCGGCAGTCTGCACATGACCATTCAAACGGCAGTGCTTATTCAAACCTTAGAAAAACTTGGTGCTGACATACGATGGGCAAGTTGCAATATTTATTCCACACAAGACCATGCTGCTGCAGCAATCGCTGATGAAGGAACACCCGTTTTTGCTTGGAAAGGAGAAACATTAAAGGATTACTGGTGGTGCACGCAGAAAGCACTTGATTTCAGTGATGGAAAAGGACCGAATTTAATCGTTGATGATGGCGGCGATGCAACCCTTATGGTTCATAAAGGATATGAAGTTGAAGAACACCCAGAACTCCTTGAAAAAGATTATAGTGATTCACCTGAAGACTTCCGTGAACTGATGCATATGCTTAAAAAAGTGTATGAAGAAAACCCGCATCGTTGGCATGATGCCGTAAAAGAGATCAAAGGTACTAGTGAAGAAACAACAACGGGAGTGCATCGTTTGTATCAAATGATGGAAGACAATTCTCTGTTATTTCCTGCATTTAACGTGAATGATTCAGTCACAAAATCCAAGTTTGATAATTTATATGGTTGCAGGGAAAGCCTCGCTGACGGCATTAAACGAGGAACTGATGTGATGGTTGCTGGAAAAATCGTAGTGGTCTGCGGCTATGGTGATGTTGGTAAGGGCTGTGCGCAAAGTATGAAAGGATTTGGAGCGCGTGTGCTAATCACTGAAATCGATCCGATTTGTGCATTGCAAGCATCCATGGAAGGCTATGAAGTGGTAACCCTTGAGGAAACCCTTGATTACGCGGATATCTTTGTAACAGCAACAGGTAACCGGGATGTGATTCGTGTGGATCACATGGAAAAAATGAAGGATGGAGCAATCGTTTGTAACATTGGTCATTTTGATAATGAAATCCAAGTTGAAAAACTAGAAAAATACCCAGGTATCAAAGAAGAAAACATCAAACCACAAGTAGATCGATTCATCTTCCCAGATAATCATAGTATCATCCTGCTCTCAAGAGGAAGACTGGTAAATCTAGGTAATGCCACAGGTCATCCAAGTTTTGTGATGAGCAATTCCTTTACCAATCAATGTCTTGCGCAAATTGAACTATGGAATAAAGACCATGATCTAGATGTGTACATGCTGCCGAAACATTTAGATGAGGAAGTAGCAAGACTTCATCTTGAAAAACTCGGTGTGAAACTTACAAAACTAACCAAAGAACAAGCTGAATACATTGGCGTACCTGTTAATGGACCATTCAAACCTGATCATTATCGGTATTAATTGAATCATATGATAACCTTGATTGGTACCGGCCATGTGTTTGATTTACGCAATCAAATCCTAGAAATCCTAGATAGAAAACAACCTGATCTTATTTGTGTGGAACTTGATGAAAAACGGTATGCAGCATTAATGCAACGAAAAAATGGGAATGTAAAAGCAACAGCAAATAAGAATGCATCAACCTTATATCGACTTCTTGGAAAATTCCAGGAATCAATGGCAAAACAATATGGGGTTCAAGCTGGAGATGAAATGCTTACGGGCATTCAATTCGCTCATGATCATCAGCACCCTATTACTTTTATTGATGTTGCCGCAGATAAGATGTTTGATCGGATGCTAAGGGAAATGAGTTTTACTGAAAAATTACGACTTTTTATTTCATCATTTGCTAGTATTTTTGTAAGCAAACAAAAGGTGGATGAAGAAATAAATAAGATTGAAACGAATCTGGAATCTTATTTAGCACAAGTAGGAGATAAGTTTCCAACCATTAAACGGGTGTTACTTGATGAACGAAATCAACACATGGCAAATCAAATCAGAAAAGCTCATGATGATTATGAAGAAATCGTTGCAATCGTTGGTGATGGTCACATTCCTGGATTAAAACAGCTTTTAGACCAACACGATCAACCAGTTGAAACCATTCGGTTAAGAGAACTAAGAGAAAAGAAACCGAAACCTGAAGAAACATCTTCTGCATCTTTTTCGGTTGAATACAGTGGATTCTAAATCAAAAAAATAATGTAGAAAATAATATTACACGTATCTTACTCAATGTATCAATTCTTTTTTGGGCCTGTAGCCCAGCCTGGATAGGGCGACAGCCTCCTAAGCTGTAGATCGCGGGTTCGAATCCCGCCAGGTCCGTACTTTTTCTCGAAGGGAAATGCCGGTAAAGACACTACTTTTTGGGTTTTTGCTTGCGCCGTGTTATCCCCACCCATTACTTGGAGCTTTAAGGACACGATTAACCCAGTCGTACTTTGCTAAAAGATAGTAGTGTTTTGCGTCTTTGATGTATCCCATGGTTGTCTCTATTTTGGTGTGACCCAGCCAGTCTTTTACTTCGTATTCATCGAATGCTCTGTATTGTAGCTTTGTTCTGATGAGTCTTGATACTGCTGCAAAGTGTCTTGAGCAGTAGTTGTAGTATTCTGGAAAAACAGTTTCTATCACTGGTTTTGCTTTTCTATTAAGTAATTGCCTTAGTTGATCTCTTGTAAATGGTTTGCCGTCTGGTCGAAGATACAAGTAGTCTTTGCTGTATTGGTTTTCTACTTTTGGTCTCCAATAATATACCCAGTTTCTAAATGATTTTCTTCGTCTGTTATTCATTATTTCTGTTGGTGATAGGTTTCTTGTTGAGCTGTGTTTCTTTGGTTCTGTGATGGTTATATATCCTCGTTCTATGTGTACATCTGATACTTTCATTTCTGCGGGTTCACTTGGAAAACGCCATCCTATGATGAAATTGTGTGTGAGTAGGTATTGAATTAATGCGTTTTCATAGGATTTCTTTGAGTATTCTAGATTCAGTATTTTGTATACTTGATCTGGAAAGGGTATTACTCTTGCTTTGTATCGTGGTGTTGATGGTGGTTTGTATGTCCATGTTTTCATTCCGTATGCTTTTAGAAACATTCTCATTGTTTTCCATTCGTTTTGTAGCGCACATGGCCCTGTTTGCTCGATTTGTTCTCTATAGTCCATGTGATTTATGAAGTTTTCATAGTTTGGGTTTCTAAAGTCTACTGGTCTTGTATGTGTTTCCATGAATTTTGCTGTTGACATTCGTTTTTTTACTGTGTTTTGACTTAGTCTTTGTCTTAGTAGTGCATGTATTGCTACATCATGAAATGTTGCTGTTTTTGGGTTTAGGGTTATTGGAAAATCGGTTCTTTTAATATTTTTTAGATCATAGCTTATTTGCACATTTTCCTCTCCAAAAATTGGAGAAATAAGTTCTTTTGATCTTTGGCTTATTATTTCGTCTATTATATTGCATTCTTGGTTTTTACCTCCTTCTAACTCATCATTATATAAGTTAGTCGAATCTGAATTTGTTGAATATAACAGGAGTTTTTGTTGTGATATAGGCATTTTTTGCCTCCAAATTACATAAATCCTATTGTCTGTTTTAGTAGGACAATATAAGTAATAGTAGTAGAAGTATTTATAAGTTTCTATCCGATACTTACTTACATGGCAAGACCGAAAATAAATCGTCATAAAATCAAGACATCTGTTACAATTGATCCTGAACTTTACAACTGGGTTCAGGAGAAAATTAAAACAAAGGAATTCTCTAATCTTACTCATGCAGTAGAACGTGGTCTGTATCTCCTTAAAGAAGAAGTTGAAAATAAATAATCTAATTTTTGGTACATTTTAATACGTAACTTTTATATTTATATTTGCATTTAATAAAATTTGATGAAAACTAAAGATATTTCATTTTTTGATAGGCCTTGGACCAGAATTAAGAAAAAGGGCGTTTCTAATCTTAGCAATGCTGAATTATTAGCAGCTGTCATCGGTAGTGGTTTTGAAGAGGAAAATGCTATGGATCTATCTCATAGAGTTATTTCAAAATATAATTTTGACAAAATGAATGAATTAACACTTCCGGAACTGAAAAAGGAGTTCAAAAAAGAAATACATGCTTTAAAAGTCCAAGCAATGTTTGAGATATTTAGAAGGACAAATAGACTCAACAAAAACGGTTTTAAAACTAAGATTAAAACTGCTAAAGATGTTTATAATTATTATATTGATAATCTTCAAAACAAAAAGAAAGAACATTTCTATGCTTTACTACTTGATACGAAAAACCAAATCATTTCTGAAGAATTAATCTCAGTTGGAACTTTAAATTCTTCTCTTATTCATCCTAGGGAAGTTTTTAATCCTGCAATAAAAGCTTCTGCAAATTCTATTATTTTAGTACATAATCATCCTAGTGGTAACTCTAATCCTAGTAGTGAAGATAAGAAAATTATGGATATTTTAAATAAAGGCAGTGAAATTATTGGTATCAATATTTTAGACAATATTATAATTGGCAAAGATGATTTTTATAGTTTTAAATTAAATCGTTAAGAAAAAAAAAATAAAATATTTTTTTATTTAATAGTCGTTTGAATTTGATTTTTTTTATCATTATTATTTGTTAAATGTTTTTTAAATGTATGTGCTAAAAACGATAAAATTAATCCTTCCTGTGTTTCTACAATTTCATTTTCAACCCCTGTTAACTGTCTTAATTCATCAGCATAATCAATAATTACTTTTTGAACTTCAATATCTGGGACTGGTACTTCCATATCTAAAAAGAATTTTACTTTAAATCTATATCTACTAGCCTTTGTTGTTCCTTGACATTTACTTTCTACATATGACCATACTGAAGGAAGCGAAAAATATAGTAAAAGATACTCAGGAAGAATAGTAGTTTCATCTATTTTAAATATAGGAAATTCATTTGATACAACACAACCATCATGTTCTTTTTTTGCAACAGCAAATGAACCATTCCTAGCAAACAATCTACTATAAACAAAATCTCCTTCTTGAACTATATATGCCTTATCAGCTTTTATCCTATTTCCATCTTTTTCTCCTTTCTTAAAAAGGCCTTTACAAGACGAGCTCATACCTAGAAAAGTATAAGTATTATCTGATTGGAGTACAATTTTTTTATCTGATTTTATAGCAAATGACTTGATTTTTTTAATATCAAATTTTGAATTTGAAATAACTTTTTTGAGATTAATTAATTTATAACTTAAAGTCTCAACAGATTTATGTAACGTATCTATCTTTTCAGATAAATTTTTTATAATATCATCGGGATCTACTGATTCGTATTCATAAGTTTTATTTGGATTTTTAATATCGAGATTGTAATTATTTGATCTGATATCCGAATGTTTAACTATCCACGAATTTTTAGATAATTTTTCTTCATCAATGAGAGTTTGACATTCTTCAAACTCTTCATAAACCAACGGCATTGTTTTTGTATATTTCTTTCTATTTTCCGGTAAGGGCAATTCATAATACCAAATATGATCTTTTTTGTTACCATCTCTATTAAAAAAAATTAAGTTTACTGGAATATCAGTATAAGGTGAAAATACGCCTTCAGGTAATCTTATAATGGCATATAAATTATAATTCTCTAACAGTTCTTGCCTTATTATTTCACCAGAACCTTTTGAGTTTAAAACGCCATCAGGAACAACCATGCCACAACGTCCACCCTCATTTAATCTTCTCATTATATGAATTAAAAATAATAACGCAGTTTCTGAAGTTCTTAATGACGAAGGAAAATTTGAGAGTATTCCTTTTTCTTCTTCACCACCAAATGGAGGATTTGTCATTACTACATCGACTTTATCTTTATTTGTAATATCATACAATTGTTTTCTTAAAGAATTATCTCGCTTGATGTTTGGTTTTTCTAATCCATGTAGTAAAAGATTCATCATGCCTAATAGATAAGGTAATGGTTTTTTTTCAATACCAAAAAAAGTATCATATTGTAAAATTTCTCTATCTTCTGCTTTCTTTTGTTGTTTTCTCATAAATTCATAAGACTCTGTTAAAAATCCCCCGGTTCCAAGAGCAGGATCTAGAATTTTTTCACCAATTTTAGGTTTAACTTGATTAACAATAAAACGAATGACAGGACGAGGAGTATAAAATTCACCATTATTTCCTGCGGCATCTCTCATTTCTTTCAACATACTTTCGTATAAATGGGCCATTGTGTGAATGTCGTCACTTGAGGTAAAATTGATTTCATTAACAAGATTTAAAATATCACGAAGAAGGTAGCCTGAACGCATATTGTTATATA
Organism: uncultured Thermoplasmatales archaeon; assembly: GCA_964414035.1. Lineage (GTDB taxonomy): Archaea > Thermoplasmatota > E2 > DHVEG-1 > DHVEG-1 > EX4572-165. The sequence goes on from CAYPUK010000016.1 coordinate 51,207, forward strand.
TTTCTTGGAATACTTCAGATATAACATTTCGCTGATCTTTTTCATTAGTGCCAACTAGATTTCGCAAATATGGAAATAATTCATCATTAACAAAATTTAATAATTCTTGACCGGTTTTACCTTTTTCTTCTTCTGCTGCCCAATCACGCCATCGATATGGTGCCTCAATAGCTTCATTATAATCTGGATCAAGAAGAGTTTTTTCTTTTTCTAAGTCATCAAAAGCCTTTAAAAAAAGTATCCATGATAGTTGAGGTATACGATCTACATCTGTGCTGAGTCCGGCATCTTTTCTCATAATATTTCTTGCACGTTTGATTTTTGCATTTAAACTTTCTTTATCCAAATTTCTTATCCCCCATTAGAATTTATAAAAGGCTCATAAAGGAATCTTTGAATATCATTTAATACCTGTATTAATTTTTTTGCCCCACCAAAAATTTGAGCGATTTCAGATATGGAACCTTTCTCTGAAATTGGCGGTATTTTTAATATGTTTCTATCACCTATTTGAGTTACTCCATATTCAGTATATTTATCCAGAAGCATCATGATTATTTCTCTTGCTTCATCCCCATATTTATCAAAATAATCCTTTTTTTCTTTTTTAACATATTCTGCACGTTCACGTCTTGTCCTAAGTGGTGCATTAAAAGCTACATGCATTAGAAGATCAAATGGATCTGCATCTGGTTGATCTGTAACTTCTGCAAGATAATTTAATGATATTCCTCTTTTTTCAAGAGCATCTATTATCTGTTGTCTTTCTTCAGATTTTGTCCATTTTTTTCTTAACTCATTTGCTGATGGATAAAGCTCTCTTACATTATCTTTAGTATAATCAACAAATTTCCATGTACGTAGTTTATTGCCCTCAGGATCTAGCTCGTAAACCATCTCATGGACAATATTAACCTCTACATCATCAATGTATAATTTTCTATAAGATGTCTCAGGTTCATATTCCTCTTCAGATTCCTTAATAACATCTTCTTCCTCTTTGGGTTTTTCTTCACCAGTTTCTTTTTTTGTTTCTTTAACTTTATTACCATATTCATCAATTTCTTCCTGAGTGATTTCCTCAGGGAACCCATCAAATTCTGGATCTGTAAACAACCTCGTAGCTCCTGCATAATCAAGAATTGTAAACCATAATTTATCCTTATCAGGATATAATCTAGTGCCTCTACCAATAATTTGTTTAAATTCAACCATTGAATTAATTGGTTTAAACAATACAACATTACGACAAGTCTTAGCATCTACACCCGTTGTAAGCATCTGAGAAGTAGTAAGAATTACAGGAGTCTTTTTTTCAGGGTCTTGAAAATCATCAAGAAACCCACGGCCTCTTTTACCTTCATCAGATACAACCCTAGCAACATAATGAGGATGTTTTTGTGTTAAATCAGAATTAGCATTATTCAAAGCCTGCTGCATCTGTAGGGCATGATCTTGATCTACACAAAACACAATAGTTTTACCAAATCTATCTGTTTTTTTAAGATAATCAGTTAAATGTTTTGCAACAGCTTCAGTTCTTGACAAAAGTGAAACAACTCTCTCAAAATCCTTTGTTTCATACAATTCATATGGAACTTCTCTTCCAAAACGATCCAACTGTCCTTTATTAGGAATCCATCCAGTTGCATCTACAGAAGGAAGAACCCTAACAACTCTATATGGGGCTAGAAACCCATCGTCAATACCATCTTTTAAAGAATAAGTATAAATCGGGTTTCCAAAATAAGCATATGTGTTAACATTATCATCCCTTTTAGGAGTCGCAGTCATACCTATTTGAACAGCGGGTTTAAAATACTCAAGAATATCACGCCATTTGCTTTCATCTCGAGCACTTCCCCTATGACACTCATCAACAACAATAAGATCAAAAAAATCAGGAGAAAAATCCTTGTATAAACCTTCTCTTCTTTCATCCTCAGCTAAAGCTTGATACAATGCAAAATAAATCTCTCTACTCTTTACAACTCTTTTTTGAATCTTATGCCTTGCATCTCCAAAAGGATAAAATGTATGATCCTTTGCTTGATCAGCTAAAAAATTTCTATCAACCAAATAAAGGACTTTTTTTATACGTTTAGTCTTCCAAAGCTTCCATATAATCTGAAAAGCAACAAATGTTTTACCAGTACCTGTGGCCATACAAATTAAAATACGTTTGTTATCCTGGATCACATTTTTTACAGTTCTATTAATAGCAATCTCTTGATAATATCGTGGTGATAAAGATCCAATCCCCTTGTAGAAGGGAAATAAATAATCTTTAATGTCTTCTTCTTTAGTAATTCCAATAGTTCCTTTAAGGCGACCCCATAACTCATCAGGAGAAGGAAAATCATTAAGATTTCTTTGTTTACCAGTTATATAATCATGTTCTACAATTCCACGTCCATTTGTAGCATAAGCAAATTTAAGCCCCAAAATTTCAGCGTACTCCATTGCCTGTTGAAGACCCGTTCCAGGCGATTTATAAGCACGTTTTGCTTCAACAACTGCAATCTTATAATTTGGCCTATAATATAACAAATAATCTGCTCTTTTACCAGGTTTACGAACATGTTTGTTTCCAACAACCTGGATTCTACCATCTGTAAAATATTTTTCAGGAACAATTTGATCATCATTCCATCCCGCAGCATTTAATTTAGGAATGACATATTTGCGACAGGTATCTTTCTCATTTATCATATTACAATGAATCCTTGTTATCTATTATTTGATAATAAATGATTTGATCTCAGTAGGTTACATTTTTTAGGGACACCCCTATTAGTTTCCTAATAGGGATGCAAAATCAATGGATATGAGTATATGGAGGGTGTTATTTATAACT
>CAYPUK010000017.1:0-5221 GCA_964414035.1 uncultured Thermoplasmatales archaeon
AATCTAAGAAGCAGAAAAGGGAGTCACCCATGAAAAAACCACGAAGAATTAAAACCTACTGCCCCAAATGCAAAAAACATACGGAACATGAAGTTCACAAGGTTAAAAAGAGAAAAGCAAGTGAAATGAAACAAGGGCAACGACGATTCAGAAGGGTGATGCGTGGATACCGAGGATTTCCTCGTCCAAAACCAGAAGGAAGAGAAAAAACTAGTCGCCGTATCCAATTAAAGCTAACCTGTACACAATGTAAGAAAAGTCATCAGCCACCATCACAGCGATCTAAAAAATTCGTAATCGAGTAGGTGAAAAGATACTATGTCAGAACCAAAAAGCAAATTCATTAAAGTTCGATGCAAGGATTGTGAGAATGAACAAGTCATCTTTGATCGAGCAAGTACTCCAATCTCATGTCATATCTGCGGGAGTAAATTAGCCATTCCAAAAGGTGGTAAGGCAGAGATTAAGAGTGAAATTTTAGAAATCCTTGAATAAAAAAGTAGTAGTTAGGGTTTATCACTTATGAAAAGGAAAGAATATCCTGAAGAAGGGGAATTTATCGTTGGCACCGTTACCAAAGTGCAAAACTATGGCGCATTTGTAACCTTAGATGAATATCAAGATAGAGAAGGATTTGTTCATATCGCTGAGATTGCTAGCGGTTGGGTCAAACGAATCCGTAATCACATCAAAGAGAAACAAAAAGTCGTTTGTAAAGTAATGAGTGTTGATGAAGCAAAAGGACATGTTGATCTCTCCTTAAAACGAGTGAATGAACATCAGAAACGAGAAAAAATCAAGGAATGGAAGAACAATAAAAAAGCAGCACGGCTTTTTGAAATGCTTGCAGATCAAATCAATAAAACCATTGATGAATGCTGGGATGAATTTGGAAGTAACCTTGTTCAACAATATGGATCTCTTTATAGTGCGTTTGAAGAAGCAGCATATGATCCTGAAATCCTTGAAAATGATGGATTCTCAGGTGAATGGGTAAACGAGTTAAATCAAATCGCTAAAGATAACATTGCTATTCAATTTGTTGACATCAAAGGATATCTAGATATTAAATCATTTGAACCAGATGGCATTGAACATATTAGAAATGCATTACATAGCGGTGAGGAAAGTGAATTTGATGATGTTAACATTGAAATTCATTATATTGGTGCACCGCATTATTCAATTACCGTTCAAGCACCGGATTATAAGATTGCTGAAGAAGAAATGAAAAAAGCAGTTGACCGTGTGGAACAAATAATCACTTCCCATGAGGGAGAGATGACCTTTCATCGAAAGTTAGATGAATAACATTTTTAATTGATGATACATGTATTATTGTCACTATTGTGAGGAATATACATTACAGTTACAGTGTCCACGATGTGGGAAAAAGACGGTGCAGCGTAAACCTCCACGGTTTGCACCACAGGATCCTTATGGATCATATCGTCGGAAACTGAAGAAAGAACAAAGAAAGGTGTAAGAAAAGTTATGGACTTTGTATCAGTGAAAAAAAAGGGAAAGATGCCAAAACTTAACAATCCAATACTTATCGAAGGATTACCAGGAATTGGAAATGTTGGAAAACTCGCTGTGGAACACTTGATTGATACCATTGATGCAAAAAAATTCGCTGAAATCTACAGTAAGGATTTTCCACCACAAGTCTTCATTAATCCAGATGGAACGATTGAACTAGTGAAAAATGAGTTTTATTACTGGAAAGCGGAAAAAGAGAATCAACGTGATCTCATCTTGTTAACCGGTGATTATCAAGGACTTTCTTCAAGAGGACAATACGAGCTTGTCGAACAAATCCTTAATGTTTGTGAAGAATTAGGAGCTAAAGAATTATTCACTCTTGGAGGCTATGGTCTCGGTCATGATATTTCGAAACCAAAAGTGCTTTGTGCAACAACGCATAAGACACTTGTTAAAGAAATGAAAAAACATGGTGCGGTATTTAAGAAGAATGAACCTGGTGGAGGCATTGTTGGAGCCAGTGGACTACTGTTAGGACTTGGGAAACTTCGGAAGTTGAAAGGGACTTGTTTTATGGGTGAAACACCTGGATATTTAGTAGATCCAAAAAGTGCTAAAGCAGTGCTTAAGATCTTAATGAGTATTACTAATATCAAAGTTGATCTCTCCGCACTTGAGGATAAAGCAAAAGAAATTGAACAAATCGCTCAGCAATTAAAAGAAATGGAATCCGGCAGTGGAGAGAAAACTGAGGATTTAAAATACATTGGATAAACCCAAATTGGGTTCATCCGTTTTTTATTTTTTACAAAAGAAATCAAATTAATAATTAGGTAGGAAAATCTCATTCATCAAGGGTAATCCCATACGTTTTTTCAGGATTTTCTTTATGGATTTTGTATACATCTTTTTCAGTAGCAAGATCCTTTTCTAATAATTCATGCGTTCGACGAGGAACTGTCTTTGGACCAAGAACGGCTCCAGGTCGTTTTGGGTCATCAATATAATCGGTTTCCATCATGAACCGAGTGCCTTTCTTGATTGCTTTTCGAATATTTTTTTTACTGGCAAGAACCGAAGGCATCAACCCATAATTCTCTTCAGACAAAATAAGAGGCGGAGAGAAATGTTTTACAATTTTATCTGCTGAAAGACCCACCTTTTTTCCCATTTCAACAAGTTCATTACATTGATCCGAAGTAGTTGTTTCAGTGTGTAAAATAACTGGCACACCTACTTCTTTTGCTTGTTTCATTCCATAGGAAAGAATATGGTTACTATCATTCATAATTTCTTGATCAACTGGAAAATGTGGCCGACCGATTTCACCAATACCAATACTTTTTCCTTCACTACAAAACCGTGCCGCCGTATCCATTCCCTTTTTCATCAACTCTATTGCTTGCTTTCGACCAAACTTTTCTTTTAATTTAATAAAATCCACTGGATACGGTCCAACAGTGGTAAATACGGTTACATCAAGTTGTTGCTGAATTTCATGAGCCATATCCACTGTTTTTTGAAATACAGCATCATAGCTTTTATCATTAATCACTTGATCAACCATAGGATACTGACATAACACAAAATGAGTACCACCAGTTCGTATGAAATCTTTCACTGCTTCTAAATATTGTCCATCACGTCGCAAATGAAGATGATTATCAAAAATGATCATAGTGATACCACAAATCCGTTCAATTCTTAATGAGATATGTAGTGAATCAGATTTGTTCGCTTAAATTTTTTCCAAAAAATCTCAATACAATTTTTCTATTAAACCTGGTTAGACTATTCATCCAATGCATTAGAAACAACATCAAAGTACAAACCCAAGAATTACACCCAAAATGAATTATCTTCACCACCCCACAACCAGAACAAAAATACAACCGATACCACAACTCCCCACATCAAAGCATCTTCCCCAATTCCTTAACGTCAACCACTCAAAGTTCATCCTTATCATCATGTTTATACACATCCCAATTATGCTGATCAGAAAAAAGTGATTGACCAAAATCTGATTCCTAGAAAAAAGGTTTAATAGGCCCGTGTTTTGATACACACGTTGATGTTGTTACACAACACAACATCACGATTTCACCTGATTAATCCTTAGGTGCAATCAATTATCTTTCAGAAAATCTATACTTTATAGTACAATAAAAAAAGTGAGTCTTCTCCATTTTTAGGTCGAGTTATTTTCTTGGAGAACTGGTTGTTTTTCCCTTGATTCTATTAATGATTCAATTTTTAACAGAGGGTGATTAGACATAGATTTTAATCTAAGTTCAACAAGAGTTAATAATCCAAATTTTTGAAGAAATGATTAGGGCATTTATTCTCCTTTAATCCTATCTGAAAAAAAATCGTTAAAGTTCCCTACTTAAAAATAAAGAATATTTAAATTTTAAAAGAAAAAAAGTTAGAATCGATAATGATTCTTCTTACTAAAGAAATACGAAAACGTTCGTTCTTCTTTTGGTTCCTTTCCAGTAATCATTTCAATGATTCCTTGAGCAAGGATCCATCCGAAATATCCCATGAAAAACGTGAAAAAACCAGTGATACTATACCCAAGAATAGCTTGTAAATATGATTGCCCACCAGTTACGAACAAAAGAATTATTCCAACAATGATAAACAAAAAAATCAATAGAAAGATCCAACGAAGTGCATAAATAGTGACCTTCATGGTTTTAAACGGTATTTCCTCTAGTGAAATATTTTGATTAAACATTTGCGATAGCGACGTCTGATTCGGATTAAATTTTTTTCCATGCACCGTATTATTCCTCCTAGAAAACTCAAAATGATTGAGCAATGAAGAGTAATCCCATACTAGTAATAGAAAAAAGGTTTTAAATACATATTTCGCAGTCGAATATGCAGGTGCAATGCTACAAGATTATAAATCTACGTACCAACAACTATTTTTTGTTACTCATTATGCATCAGCAATGATACTAATTACATCACCATCTTTCAGTTCATGATCCGCACCAATCACTCGATTAGATCGAGCATCAATTGCTCGAATGAAATGATCACCAATATCAGAATGAACCTTGTACGCTAAATCCTTAGCAGTACTTCCCCGAGGAATCAAGAATGCATCCGGAAGTACCCGTTTTTCCTTATCCGTTAAATGATGTTCATCTTCAACAGGATATACTACGATTAAATCTAGCATAGCCACAGATTCTTCAATACACCGGTAAATCCCAGTTGAGCCATACACATCAAGCACATGTTCCTGAATGTATTCAAGAGCATGTAATTGTTTTTCACTTAATGCCGTACGCTCACGAATGGTAAACTCACTATCACCTGGCGTATACTCAATAAGATTCCGATGCGCTGCATTACTTAATGCTAGTTCAGCCTCAGCACTTGTGGGAATAACCCGATATCCTCGTTTTTTAATCTCTTCAATGATATCATCTAATGATTCATCAGTAACATCAACTTTGTTTAATGCAATAAGCATTGGTTTACTATGCTGCCGGATAAAATCAGCAAGTAAAAACAAATCATCATCAGACCACATTGACGGTTTATCCATATTCATATCTAATTTTCTAATCGCTGAAATAATATGAGATTCCCTTACACCTAGACCGGTGAGCTGATCGGCAAGTAACCGTTCAACTTTTTCTCCTTCAAGCTGAGCTTTTCGAGCAATATTCTCCCAACTTTTCTTAAGGATTCCTTTCAACCAATAATTGATTTC
>CAYPUK010000018.1:0-10932 GCA_964414035.1 uncultured Thermoplasmatales archaeon
CATTCAGTTATCTTAAGCGGGTGGGGGAAGGATTGATAAGTGAAATAATTCTTGATTGTCAGTTTTAGGACTCCTAAATAATATTGTAAGATTATTTAATATATATATAAAAAATAATATGGTAACATTTAAGTATTTCATTTGGTATTAATGATATGGAAGCCTAAGGAAAGATAGCCTGGGGAGGCAGAACTTAAAATGCTCTTTAAATCACAACGAAGTGAATCAGATATTATTCATGATATTTTAGTTGAAACAAAAGATGGGATTAAAAAAACACAGTTGATGTATAAGGCGAACATGTCAAATACACAGTTAGATAGATATTTAAAAAAACTGATTGGACTACAGATCATCGAAGAAAGAAAAGATAATGATTGTACGTTATATTGTTTGACAGGTAAAGGGGAGAAAGTGGAATCTATCGTGAAACAATTAAATACCCTCTTATGGGATTGATTTTTTTTACTCTTTCCAGAGTTTTCTAAGTTCTTTTACTTTACTAAGGCATTCTTGTCGTTTTTCTAGATCTTGAATAAGATACGCTTGTTTTTCCATCTGGCGGATCTCATCCATAAACCTTTTGCCTATGTCGTCTTCATCCTCTGATGACATGTTTTACAAATCCACTTTTTTTCTCATTGAATCTAATATTGAGGATACTATAAAAATACATAAGTAAACTTCTTCTACAAAGTTCTTCTACAATGTTCTTCTACAATGTTCTTTCTTAACTATTTAAATACTCAGAATTTTATTAATCAGGTATGATATAGAATTTCCGATCAAACGGAATTTTTCTGGGGGAGAAACTCGGCTTTGCACTCCGCCACCTCTAAAAGAAATGAAAGCAGAAGTAATTGAAAAGGAGGAAAAAACGTATGCAAACAAAATTATTAATGAGTCTCATTGCAATCGGAGTTGCAGGCCTAATGATGGGTGCTGGAACCTTTGCGTATTTCAGCAATGCTGCTACATCAACACAGAACACATTTACCGCAGGTACACTAGATTTGGAACTTGCAGATGATGATGAAAGTTTTCCAAATAATCCAAACAACGATAATGGAGACAATGCAAAAGCTACTTGGGTAAGTCCAAATGGATGGGCTCCAGGAGAAGAAGTAACCGCCACCCTTAGATTTACGAATTCAGGGTCTGTGGATATAATGCAAATGTCAATTGATTTCAACGTTGTTGACCGTAATGGCAATGGTGATGGTTCTAGTCTAGATGATATGATCATTATTACTGAGTGGATAGAACATTTCAAAAACACGAACACTGGCGACTGGGCGTCCCACGATTTCATTGAATCAATAGAAGGCTGGGTCGGAGACAGAGAAGCTCCATTAACGTTAGCTGAACTCAATGATTGTGATGATTTCCTTGGTTCAACGGCTCCTGGTCCTGTAACTGAGGATACTGAGAGTGACGATGGCATTTTGTTAAAAAGCGGAAATCAAAAAGACTACAAATTTGAACTCACCTTTGAATTCGACGAAAATGCTGGAAACGAATATCAAGGTGACAGTTGCGAGCTTGAAATAGTGTTTGATGCCACCCAGAACCAACCATATTTCTAGTAATGAAAAAAATTGGGTTAACGCCCAATTTCTCTATTTTCTTTATGGTGAAGATCTCTTTAGGAAAACCACTAGGTTCAAACCCTGGCTTCACCGGTAAGAGGGCGGATACAATTGATTTGTATTCCATCTTCAAAAAAAACAGAGAAAAAAAGTATTAAAAATATGGAGGCAAAAAAGAATGAAAACAAAATTGTTAATGAGCATTGCCGCAATCGGTATTGCAAGTCTCATGTTAGGAGCTGGAACTTTCGCTTATTTCAATGATAGTGCAAAAGCAAAAGACAACGAGTTTACTGCAGGTGGATTAGACTTAGAACTAAAAGATGATGACGAAAACTTTCCACTCAATCCATTTAATGATGATTGGGATGATACAAAAGCAACTTGGGTAAGCCCGGATAACTGGATGCCTGGAGAAACTGTTCATGCCATTCTCAACTTTACCAATTCCGGTAACGGAGATATCAAATCTATGGCAATGGATTTTAATGTTGTCAGCCGTGATGGCAATGGTGATGGATCACATCTTGACGAAAAAATAATTATTACGCAATGGAAAGAACATTTTAAAGATACTGAAAATGGTGGCGGCTGGTGGAATTACACAGACATAGCCGAATTAGAAGGCTGGCTCAAAAACAGTGGTGGTGCTGCAAATGGCGACGGTATTTTAACCCTTGCAGAACTTGATGCCTGTAATGATTTCCTTGGTAAAGGCGCACCTGGTCCTGTCACGCAAGATGCATCATTCCAGGGTGGCGACGGCATTTTGTTAAAAGGTGGCAATCATCAGGATTACAAGTTGGAACTCACGTTTAAATTCGCTGAAGACGCTGATGGAACTTATATGTACGATAGTTGTGAACTAGAAATCGAATTCGATGCCCGTCAAAACTGCCCATGGTTCGGACCATTATAAATAAACAGATTTTTGGGGGAAAACCCCCCAAATAATATAATTTCATCATTGTGAACATCAAAAAAAACTATTAGGTTTAACTCCTAAATTCACCAAAAACTAGTATACTTTGATTGATAGAATATGAAAAGAAAACAACAACTAAATAAAATCTTAACTTCAATTCTTTTCTTTGTGTTAATTTTTGGAAGTTTTAATTACATCATCTTTTACCAAACTAATGCTTTTTATTCAGATCAAGCAAAAACAACTGCTCTTTTTACTGCATCAGATAACATTGAAGATTACTGTCCACCAAATACTCCAACGCTTATCAATCCAAAATCTGGGGAAACAAAAACAGCAACTAATGTCCAATTACAAGTTAAAGTCATGGATCCCAATAATGATCCAATGAATGTTTCTTTTTATGATGCGGCAACAAATGAATGTTTGGAAACAAAAACAAACGTTGAAAGCAATTCAATTGTTTCTGCTGAATGGAACAATCTTGAATTTGGAACTACATATTCTTGGTATGTCACAGCAACAGACTGGGAAGGATCAACCACATCAGAAACATGGAATTTTACTACTGACTATAAACCTGAGTTTTCACAATTACTCTCACCAGAAAACAACAGCGATAACCTAAATCTTTCACCAACTCTTTCCATCAACGTTTCTGACCGGGATGATGAAACACTCAACGTTACCTTTTATGATAATCAGAGTAATGTGATTGATACCTGCACCAATATAAATCATATCGCAACAATTACCTGGAATAATCTATCTTATTCTACCACATATTCATGGTATACCATGATCAGCGATGACATTACTCAAACACGATCACCAACATTTACATTTACAACTATGAATGCACCATCTGAACCAAATACATCACCAGATCCTTCATCAAATCCAGATTCTTCACCTTCAAATCCAAATACACCACCTACAGCAGCACACAATGGACCATACACCGCCAACATTTCTGAACCAATCCTATTTAACGCTACTGAGAGCATTGATGAAGATGGAAGAATTCAATCATATCACTGGGATTTCGAAGATAACACCATAGCCACCAATAAAACAGTTGAAAAATCATATACTACTCCTGGAAACTACACGGTAACATTAACTGTAACAGACAATGATGGAAGTAGTGATACAATCACTACTACTGCTTTTATTCATGGAATAACTATAACCAACTTACAAGCCACTCCACCAGTTCAAAAACAAAATCAAACGGTAAATATCAGCTGCACTATTTCTCATAGTCATCCACTAGAACAAGTAAATATTTCAATAACTTATCCAAACCAAACAACCACAACTTTACAAATGAACAAAAATAATTCAACACAATCAACGTATTATCTCAACCAAACATACAATCAAACTGGATCATACAATTACACCATCACAATAAAAGATACCATTAACAAAACAAAACAATCAAAAACACAAGTATTCACCATATATCAATCAACGCCTCCAACGGTAACAAATATCACTATTCTTCCAAACCCGCAACAAAAAAATAATACGGTAACCATCACTGCTCACATAACTTCAATACCTGCAATTCAAACAGCAACCATTACAATTCACTCCTCCAACAACACGATAGAGACAAACCAAATGATGTATGATCCAAACACAGCAGTATACACGTATTCAACCTTATTTAATCAAACAGGAAATTACACTTTTTACATTCAAGCAACAAACACAGATAACCTCTCTACACAAACGATTAACCAAACCATTCACATTATCAATGATACCACACCACCAACCATTACTAACATCACTGTTCAACCAGGAATACAAGATGAAAACCATCCAATTCAGATCACATCAACAATTACTGATAATCTTAATCTAAAAATAGCATTCATCAATATAACCCATCCAAACAATAACACGACACAACATTTCTTAAATAACACAAATTCAACAACATATGAATTCGAAAAAACATTTGAACAATACGGTAACTATACTTTCGCCATCACTGCTATCGACACTTGCGATAACACAAATATATCAACACCATACTCATTTATTATCACCGATTTAACATCACCAATAATCAAAAATATTACCACTCAACAAATAAATCAAACCATTAACGTAACTGCTGATATAACCGATAATACAAACGTAAACAATGTATCAATCAACATAACATACCCCGATAATTCAACGGTAAAAAACACAATGACAAAAGATAATAACTCAATTTATTTTTATAACAACACATTCCAACCTGGAAATTACTCATATATTATTTATGCTACCGATGCATACGAGAATTATCAACAAAGTATCATTAAAACATTTACAATTCAATAAGTGACAACATCGTGAGCATATGAAAAAAAAAGATATTTTACAACATAACAAAAAAATTTTAACTTACACCATTTCAATCGTAATTGGCCTCATCATCCTATTTACTATTATTTTACCAGTAATTCAAGGATCACTTCATTTTTTAACTGTTCTTAGCGGATCCATGTCACCATCAATCAATGCAGGAGACGTGGTTGTAACCCAAGAACGAAGTTCATCGAGTATCATCACTGGCGATATTATTACATTTCAGGAATCTAACAATCAAAATAAACTCGTTACTCACAGAGTAGTCAATATTTCTGAAAGAAATAATACTCTATTTTTTGAAACAAAAGGAGATGCCAACCAAGGTAAGGATCAACAATTAGTTTCTGAAAATGAGTTAGTTGGAAAAGTTATTTTCACAATACCGTATCTTGGATATTTACCAAATTTCGTGAAATCACCAACTGGTTTTTTACTCTTAATCATCATTCCAGGCATTTTATTAATTACCTCAGAATCCCGTAAAATATATCAGAATGTCAAACAAAAAAATAATTCCGTAAAGAATGATGAAAAGAAGAACACATAAAATATGAATTCATCCTAAATTATTTTTTTTTTGGTTTTTTCTCGGAGAAACAGTATTTCGAGCAAAGAAAAAAAGATCACACCGAAAGAGAGAAAGGCTTATTTTGTTATTGAACTGAAATTTTGACCCGGTGTGTAACTCGTTGAATTCATTATTTACAAACAAAACCCATTCCTTAGCAATTCACTATTTTTATCTACGCATTGTTCGCATACAAGACCAAAAAGAGTGAAAAGAAATTAATGGGATCGGAAAACAAAAAAATTGAAAAATATGAATCTGAAATTCTTGAAATAGTAACATTTTTTTTAGAAAAGAATAGTGAACCAGCAGAGACATCAAAAATAAAAAATAATTCAATAAAACCAAATAACAATTCAAATCAATTAGAAAGAGTTGAAAAGTAAGATTGATTATTATTCCATCATCAGTATGAAATTGAACAGTTGTTACCCGTTTTAACAATGATTAAATACTCAAGCGTTCAACATTGATTTTCCTCAGTGTACTTCTCAGCACCCATGATCGATTGCCTGTTTAACTGAGAATAACGACATCTGGTCTGGTAAACCTTAATAAGGCATCTAATCGTTGTATTCATTGGGAATCATGAAAGAGATTGCAGATGAATCAATAGTTGAAAAATTTGGTATTTCCATCCGATTAGTAAAAGAGAGTGGAACATATTTAGTAATGCACGCTCCAGTTGATCAAGAGGGAAACTATAACGAAAACGATTTTGAAGTATTTGGTAAAACAGTCGGATATGATACTAGTGAGTTTGATAACGAAATGAGTGCTCAGCAGTTCTTTAATGATATTCAGATTCTGAGTAATGAACAATTAGCAGAACGATACCCAAAAATATGGGTTTTTTAGACAGAAAGCGTAAATGATCTATCATGGTGAAAGAATTCTTCATTTAGATGATTAGTGAGTTCTTATGAGAGTCTTATCTTGGAATGTCAATCGGTCTACACATAAAAAGGATACATGGGGAATATTTGAAGAATATAATCCAGATATTGCATTACTTCAGGAAGTGATTAGCATTCCTGAGGAACTTAAGAAATCTTATAGAATCATTTCTAGGAGAGCAATAAATAAATCAGGATTAAAACAACATTTTAAAATTGTAAACCACTTAATCTCATATCAATTATAGTCATCTACGTTTTTTTCCCGCAGCATTTCTTATATTTTTTTCCACTGCCGCAGGGACAGGGATCATTTCGACCTATTTTTTTTATTCGGTGTCGTTGTCCTTTATGATCATATTTTATCTCTTCAAAAAATCCATATCTAGCATTAATGGTTTTTATATATTCATTCTGCATCTCTGAGGGGGGAGATTCTTTGGAAAATGGAGTATGATATGATTCTAAAAATGCTTTTTTACATTTGTCGAATTGCTCTTCAGAGATACTATCTGGTTTGGTCCAGTTGCAGATGAATGATGATTTCCATAAATTATGGTAAAAACCTTGGATTGCTCCTTTTTTTAATTCGTGGATAGTCCTCATCGCTTTTTTATAATGATGATCATCAATAAGTTGTATTGATTTCAAGTAATCATAGATGTAAACACTTCCCCAAAGGGTGGCTAAGGCCTCTGATGAATTTTCAAGAATGAAACTACCAGATATATCATAGATGTATTTATCAAATGATCTTTTGTCCAGTGCGAAGAACTGATAAGGATATGGATTCGGTGTTTTTAATTGTCTATCCCAGTATTGAACCATGTTATTCCATAGTTTAGCACTTTGAACAAAATGAAACCCTTTTTTTGCCATATAATGTAAAAACTTTAGTTCGATTCTTACAAGGAAGTCTTTTCTGTTTGTTCGAAATTGTTTTACTGCTTCATCTCCGGTTATCATATCTAAAGTGAGATTTTGTTTTATCTTTGTTAGATATGATTCATCCATATCATAATCATATTTTTCCAAGTATTTCATTAAGGAGTTTATTGTTTTTTTATCAACGGGTTTATTCGTATCAAGTTGTTCGATGCATTCATAGAATTTTATTAAAGCAAGCTCTTCTGCAGCTGAGTAAATGACTTCTGGTGAATCTTGAATAGAGCGATAAATGTCATCGATATACCGATCAATAAGGTCTAATTGGTCATTGAAGATCAATTCAGTAATTGCAACCATGAAATTATCTATCCCCTGAACGGGGTTTTCAATGAAATTGTTCAATGATTGCATCAATGCATCTTTTTGATCATGATAACAATAATAGCTCACCATGAACTCATCAAAAAATTGAAATTCATTTTTGTAAAGATGACCATATGAATCTTGTAAAAGATGAATAAACCTAATTATGTCATCAAATCTTTTTTGTTGTTCTAATTCACCTTTTAATTGTAAGAAGAGGTCAACAAGACCGTTTTCTTCGATTAAATCAGAACTCATTCCATCATTAAGGCTATCTATGACAAAAGTGTACTGATCAGTTAATGATTTTGATTCATATTCCCTCAACCATCTATCAATATTCATGATATCAACAAATAATAAAAACAGAATTTAAAATAAAAAAGTATTGTTAAGAATCACCGAGATCATTCACAAACAGGCATCCATATCGGATGGATTCCTCGGTAAAGATGTACGTGTTTTTACATGTTTCATAGCCTGTTTTGTGTTTGAAGTCTATTCAGTGTTTATCGAAATTATTTTGGTCCTAACCTGTAAAAAATGTACTGTCAGTTACTTTTTTTAAGAGATATTTCTTTAGACCTATTGATATTTAGGATTAAGAAAATAAATTTTTTTAGGAGAAAAAGAAATTATGAGGATAACCTTCTATGGTTATAACACATTTGTGGTAAGATCTGATGATAAGAAAATTGTTATTGATCCTGGTGCAGAGTTATATTTCTTTAGTTTTTTGAAAAGTAATCTTCCCCGGTCTGAATATAATGATGTTACTCATATTTTTGTTACTCATGCCGATCCAGATCATTTTTGGCATATTGATAGAGTACAAGAAGTCTCAAATGCTTTTATTATTTGTAACAAGACATTGACTCGGAAAAAAAATGAAAGAACCCTTATGCTTGATCCTAGGAAGAGAGGTCTTTCTTTTTCAACACCAGTTCAAAAGGTTCATACTGTTTCTCCTGGTGAAAAAATTTCTATTGATACCATGAACGTCACAGAGATAAAAACAAATCATGGCCCATTAACGGTAAGGATCGGTCCGTTTTTAAAAACGCTTTATCCAGGTCCGAATAAAAGAATTGGGTGGGGATCAATTGGTTTTAGCATTCAGGTTGACGACAAGACTATCGTAAATCTTGGAGATACGGTCTTATTTAAGGAGGAATGGAACGTGATAAAAAATCCAGATATATTGATGATACCGATTGGAGGTGAATCACTTCATAATACGATGAATGAAACAGAAGCGTTGATGGCAGTAAAAAGGATTAAGCCAAAAATGGTGATTCCTTGTCATTATAATTGCCCGGGTTTATTTAAAAAAAGTGTTAATCCTGCTGATGAAGAGTTCTTTAAAGAAGAGGTTGAAAAGATGGGTGTAACCTGTATTATTCTTAGATATGCTGAATCATTTGTTTTTTAAAAGGGTATTTTAACTAATAATAATAAATTATTTTTTGGTTTATTTTAACGTATTAATAACAATTGCTTTTCATATAAAAAATTAATAAAAACAATATAAAACGGTCATAAATTGCAATATTATTTTAAAGGAGATATTGGATTGATGTTTTGGAAAGTTCAGACTATAGGTGAATCTGATGGATGATTCAGTAAATATCATTGACCAATAAAGTTAAAGGGAAGTTTAAAAAAAATGAAAGATGAACAAGGTAATGCTTCTGAACAATTTACTTCTTTTCCTAAAGATCATGATAAAATTCAAGATTGGGATGACATCGATGATCAAAATGAGGATTTTTTCAAAAATGATACAATTGATGTTGATGAATTACTCTTTCAAAACACAAGTGATTTCATTGTATTTGTTGATAGAACAGGACGGTTTACTAAAGTAAACAACACAGCAATATATTTTTCTGGTTTCACTGAAGAAGAACTTATCGGGAAACGATTCTGGAAACTACCCGGTGTTTTTTCTAAAAAAAATGTTTCATCAATGCTAACCATATTCAAAAACACGTTACAGGGAAAATCAACAAAAGACTTTGTCAACGAAATATTTGACAAACAGGGAAATAAACATCTTATTTCTTTTTCAACATATCCAATTAGAAAAGAAGGTAAAATCTATTCTGTTCTAGTGATTGGAAAAGATATAACGGCTGAAAAAGAACAAGAGAATCGTTTTAATTCAATTGTTGAACATACTAGTGATTTCATTTCTGTTAACAGGTTTTCTTTAAAACCAGTATATACTTATGTGAGTCCTTCCTTTGAAAAAAATCTTGGGTATAAACCAAATGAACTTTTAGGAAAAAATGGTTTTGATCATATTCATCCAGATGATAAAAATAAATTATTCTCATTGTTGAAACATTATTTACCCATGAAAGCAAAGAATGCTATTGGGATGGATCAAAAAGAGTTTGTTGAACAGATCTCCTATCGATTCATGGATAAAACTGGTTCATGGCACGATATGGAAAGCACGGTGAACAGTCTTGGAGATGAATTAGTTTTTATCTCAAAAGATGTCACTGAACGTAACAGGAATGAAAAGAAATATCGAATATTATTTGAAAATTTAAATGAAGCAGCTTATTTAATGTCGTTACCTGACGGGAAATATGAATATTTTAACCCTGCTGCAAAAGAAGTCTTTGGCTATTCTGCTTGCGAATTTCTCAAAAATCCATCATTGATACAAAAAATCATTCATCAGGATTTCAAAGAGTATTTTAGGCATGCTTGGGAGAATCTACTAAAAGGAATCGTTTCAAAAACGTTTGAATATAAAATCATTGATCCAGATAATAAGGAAAGATGGATTCTCCAGTCGAATCAAGGAATTTTTAATGATAACGGAGAAATCATTGCCGTTGAAGGTCTATGCCGAAATATCACTAACGAAAAAAAAGCTGAAGAAGTAGTGAAGAAACGATATGAATCCGAACAGGTGCTTTCTAAGATCTCATCGATGTTTATCAATCCAAAAGATGTAGATGATTGTATAAACAGATCTTTAAAACTTCTTGGTCAGTTGTGTAAAACAAGTAGATCGTATTTGTTCATGATTCATGATGATATGGAACTGATGAGCAATACCCATGAATGGTGTAAAGATGATGTTGATTCACAGATCCATGAATTACAAAATTTACCTACCAATGAATTTCCTTGGTGGATGCATAGATTGAAACAAGGAAAATCAATTGTGCTTTCTGATCTTTCAGAGATACCATTGGAAGGTAAAAAAGAAAAGGAAATATTGCAATCTCAAGATATTAAATCAGTATTGGTCTTACCTGTGTTAGTAGATCAACAGTTAACTGGTTTTATTGGTTTTGATAATAC